>CAYMGW010000044.1:0-8671 GCA_964390085.1 uncultured Tissierella sp. | reverse complement strand
CCCTTGTTTTTTCATAAGACACTACATTTAATCCTTCTTCTTTTTTTACTTCTTCCTTTGTATATGTTATAGTTTCTGTTGCTATTTTTTCTTCATAATCTAATTCTGTAGATATGGCTGTAGCTTTAGCCATTTCAACACTCTTACTTTCGATTTCCTCTTGTACAACTTTCTTCCTTTTATTATTATTGATTAAATCTATGACTGATGAGTTTTTAAGCTGATTTATCCTTATCAGTAGCATTAGCATAAATGGAATCATGGATAGAAGTATAAATAGCATAAAGTATTTTATATCCAATCCTAAATTAATAGTTGTTAGTGTAGTAGCTGGTATACTACCTAATAACTCCATTGATTTTTCCATGGCATTTTGATATCCCATATATCCTCCAATTACTGAAGATATAATGCCCAATATAATTAGTGGCTGTATTAAATGTCTTCCACTGACCCTTGCCGGAATCCCCAATGCCCTTTCTATTGCATAGTTAAGCTTGTGTCCATCTATATATATATATATTACAAATCCTTGTATCAGTATTAAAAGTATAGTAAAAAGCACTAAACTTATTGTTGTAGATCTTTTAATTGGAGCAGAAGATTCTTTAAATCCCTCTATATTATTCATTAAAAAGGATAATTCATACCCTAATTCTTTTAGTGGTTCCCTATACTTTTCTATAAAGGCAGATTCATCCTCTGGATTTTTTAAAACAAAAGTATAGAGATGTGAGTAGATAGGTACTGATTCATCTAACCCTTTAGTATATCTGCCAAGTTCTATAGGTATGGTACTCTCCGAAATATACATATTAAAGTATGGACCTCCGGAAAAATCATTCCCTCTAAATATACCTACGACTTCAAAAGATTTAGGTTCACTTGTATAATATGTCTTCCATTCCCTGTAATCCTTTTCTGAAAACAAAAGTCCAATATTATCATATTCAGAATCCCGCATTTTAATCTCAAGCTTATCCCCTATATTTATATTATAGTTTTTTGCAATGGTTTCATGTATTGCCACTACATGATTTTGATTGTCATAATCCTCCTTATTAATCCAACGTCCTTCTACAAGATAGAAATCCTTTGCACTATCCTGTACTTCCGGCATTGCCGTCATATCCTTAGTTCCTATAAAAGCATACGAGATGACGTTTTCATTGATAAAATCCATTTCTTCCTTGATGATTTTAAACTGTGGGTCATCCCAATCTATGTATCCATTGTCATCTAGTTCTATATATAGAGGCCCATCATCGTATATAGGTTTGGCAAAGAAGCCTGACTTAATTTGTGGCTCAACAAAGGTTCTAAATAAATACTTCTTACCAGGTTCCAGTTTATATATCTCATCTATTACATCATTATTGATATATTCAAACTTTTCTCCTGTCACTATGGAATGAGATGAAAAAATGAAATGAAGCTCTTTGGCATTTTTATAGTAATAATCTACTTCTACGAAATCTGGAATTCCTGCTATTAAGTCCATAAACTTAACTGATAAGAATGAGCCTTCATAAATATCAGCAGCATCTCTGGTTTTATATGCTTCCTTTATCTCTCCAATAAATATAAGATCAAATATATTTGAACCTATCATTGAACCAAATTGATTATCATGTCTTTTATTTCTATATAGACCATCTATTACTCCTAAAGTAGTTCTTCTAATATCCTCAAAATCTATCATCGGATCACCAGTGATTAGTTCTTGTGCTTCTTTTATATCATAGTTATTCTCATCTAATGGTCGTATTGTTCCAATACTTCTATAGTATTTCCCAATATTATCAATCTCTCTATTTACTATGAAAAACTGACTGATGCTTGATATAAATAGATTTGATGCAATTAGAAGTATACTTAGGAGAAGTATTCCCTTCAGAGGTCTTCTTAGGTTATATTTGTTTATTGGATTTTTCATGGATTTCACTCTCCTTATAGCTTGTTTGATATTGATTAAAGCAATCTATTATAATATATGTATAATTACCTAATATTTGAAAATAATCGTTAAATATTGATTAACTTTAATTAATTGTAAGTCTAGGTAGTTAAAACTACCTAGACTTACTTAACCTGTATGCCTTAGCAATGATTAACCTCTAATGGATGAATTATTAGAATCATAGTGACTATTATTGAATGTTCTATCAGCATTTCTGCCTGATGGAGTTGAAAATTCTGATGTATTTGAGTTACAACTACAACTGCAACTGCATGTACTATCTAGACAAATACATGCTGCATAAGACTCTACTGTGTTAAATCTCTTAGCTTTACGAAGTTTCATAGTATCCCCCCTTCTTTTTCATACACCCTATACATAATCTAATGTCTATTATTCAAGTGAAGTATAGAGAGTATAATTATTTTCATTCAAACCTACTTTTCAAACTACTCTTATGAAGTTGATTTAAGTATGTCATTTATGCTGGCTAAGGCATACATTGGTTTTTCATTAATATCAATCATGGTTCCTGTTCTCTTTTCAAATTCTAATACTAAGGCTGCTAGTTCAAATCCTGATAATCTAAAATGTTTTCCTGTCAATGGCATATCCCAATACTCTTCTTTTAGCCTATCATGTGAAATCAAATAATCCTCCTCTAAGATTTCCAATAATACTGTAGTTAATTCTTTTGTAATCATCTATTCATCCCCTCAACAAGATAATCTATTGATGATATTATTTGTAATCATCCTTATGTCATCCCTTAATACATTGATAATTGGTATCTTATATCCCCTATGATTAGCTTCTAAACGCTTATTTACTTCTTCAGTAGGTATATGAACCCATGACAATTTTTGTGACTGAACCACATCTAAGGAATCTATTACAGCATTGCTGGCATGAACACCGTCTAAATTGGTATTATATTTTTCCTCAATAAACTTACCGACCATCTCTACATATTCAGCTACACATAATTCAACAGGTATGACAGTTATCATGGAATCTGGAATTACGGCTAAGGACAGCATATAAGTCCTTATGCCATATCCGTTATGTGCAAATTCATTGTATTCCATAATTGGGTCAGGTGTTTCTATTAATATAATATCTGGCTGTTCTATATGCTCTACTTCCTTTAATGTTTCTTTTAAATATGATATAGTTGTCTTTTCATCGAGCCCACTATTAAACAAAGCATTTATGCTGTGAAAATTTGTACCTAATGAAAATGGAGTTTTGGTAAATACACTTACTTTAAATCCCAATTCAATTAGATTCAAATAAACTTGAAGTAAAACTTCCAATACATCAGGTTCATCTATTAATCCCCCAACTAAAATTACAGGTGTTTGAAGAGAACTTTTTGTCTGCCCTAATTCATTATTCTTATGTTCTTCTATGATTATTTTCACATCATCTTTATGCTCTTCGGATAATTTCCTCATCTCATCCCTTACTGCAAATATTGATTTCGCATAATAATTGACTTTCATTCCCTTCTGCAAAGCAATATTTGCGATATCTGTAAAATCCTCATTATTAAAATCATCTTCTATATCGTCAATCAGTGCAAGTATATTAGCATCAGATTGCTTTATACTATCTATTAAATTCCCCTTTTTCCTTATTGACGGATGATTGCAAGCGAAGGACAGATCTTTGTTAGTCAATCCTAGTCCTTGTGGAGCATAGACTTCGGTTATTTCATACCTGTCCTGCAATTTATTATAATATTTAATATATGGTAATAATCTAGGATAAAATGGATATATAGCAGCTTTTTGTCCCATTTATATCTTCTCCTTTTTTATACATTCCGTACTTGATTCCCATAATATTCTGGAATTTCCTTCATTATTAGATATTGCATTATTTCTGAATAAGCACCAGATTTAGATTCTCTGCAATGTGTTAGCTTTAATTCTTTAGACATCTTTTTAGTTCCATCATCAGCCTTTTTTGCACATTGATTACAATATCTAAAAGCCCAACAGCCTTTACACTCTTCCTCCGTTAATTGACTAAAATTAAGTAACTTTTCTATTTGCTGAATATCAAATCCCTCTTCTAAACTCCCTATCTTCATTGCTTCTGAGGTTTCACTTACCCTCTCACAAGGAAATAGATTTCCATTTATATCTGAGAATAGTCTTATCTGTCCTGGAATACAAGGTCCTGAAGGTGCATCGTAAGTTTTTATAGCTGGTGATTCTTCAAATTTATATAGATCATTTATTGTTTTCTGTACTACCGACCTTGATATTGAAGATATCTTCTCCACTGGATATCTCCCCCAATAGGACATAAGGGCTAAAAATATATTATATTCAAATTTCCAAATATAATCTTCCGAATAGTTTAGTGGATTATCATAGTCATAATCAGTATCTATTACAGTTGCATTCAGATTCAATGGCTTAAAATCCCTGCCATCTAATGTAACTGCATTTATACAGTCAAAGTCATTACTTGGATCCATAACCATACTGATACTTAGTTTCTCTCCGAAATCTGGATATTTTTCTTGAATAAGTTGAATTTTTTTCATAACAGAATCATAGGTACCACTGCCATCTGGATATACCCTGTTTAAGTCATTAATTTCCTTAGGACCATCTAAGCTTATCATTAAGCTAAAATCATGGTCTCTTAAAAACTCAATTTTTTCTTCATCAAGAAGAGCACCATTGCTGGTCATGTTATATGAAATCTTTTTTCCCTTGAATATCTTTTCTGCATAATCAACAACATCTTTAATTAAATTAAAGGCTAATAAAGGCTCTCCACCATAAAAGCTTATGTTTATATGCTTACTGTCAATTGCATGAGCTAATAAAAAATCTATTGCTTCTTTTGCTGTTTCTAAGGACATACTTTCTTGACTATGGGTTCGTTGTTTCTTATTTGTTTCCTCGGAATATATGCAGTATTTACATCGAAAATTGCAGCCTTGAGTGACTTGTAATGTTATTTTACTTAATTTGCGCTGCATAAAATAAGGTAAGTAATTTGTATAGGAATGTTGAAGTTTTTCTACGTTATTTTTTGTTGACAGATATCCATGATGATGAAGCTGAATTAACTCTTCTGTAGGTAATTTATCTGTTAAAAAATCGTCTTTCCCCTTTAGTACCCCATCTAAATATTGAAATGATTCTTCATTTATGGGAAGAATTTCACATTTTACTCCATCTAGGAGATAATAATTGTTGATTGTTTTAAATAACTGTATTATCGGTTTATTCATCCAATCACCTCCATAAAATATTCTTTATGGTATTTATACTCTGGTTGTTATTCTATATACTTTCTATATTATATTATCTAACAGCATGTCAAAAAACTTGTAGGACATATAGCTGTTATAGTTCTTGTGAATAATTCATCTTCATAAATTAGGTTCATCATTTGTTGCTCAGTCATGTCCATAATTAAATTTTTGTCAATCATTTCATCCACAGTCTTGTCTATTTTTTCTAATAATATATTCATGCTTTTCTACCCCCTTTATTGTTTTAATTAGAGTATATTTTATAATAAAATTCTTGTCAGCTAACTTTTGTACATATTTTAAAATTTTTCAAAAATAAAAACATAGAATTATCTATTCTATGCTTTAATATTTTAAAAAAAATTTGGCTTTATATATCCCAATTCCAGTGCTTTATTTATCATTTCCTGATAGTTTTTTACATCTAATTTTTCATAAATTCTATTCAAGGCTACAGCTAATGAACTAACTGATATATTACATTTATCTGCAACTTCCTTTCTTGAACATCCTGAACTGTATAATTGCAATATCTCCTTTTCTCTTTCCGTCAGTTCATTTATATAGCTAGTTGTTTTTCTAAATATGGTTTCTCCATTATATACCTTTTTAAGTTTTTCAATTAACACTTCTGTATATTCATCTTTACATATAAAGCCTTTAGCTCCTATCTGTTGAGCTTCTGCTTCATATCCCGGCATATCAAATCCCGTTAGCATTACTATTTTCAATGTATTATCTCTCTCTAAAAGTTCTTTTGCTATTGTAAGACCGTCTTCCTTCCCTGTAATCTTTTTGATATTGATATCCATTAAAATAATGTCATATTCTTTGTTTAGTATTTTTTGTTTTGCTTCATCCACATCCTGTGATATATGAACATCTTCAATACATTCGTCTCTCTCCAAAGTAAGCTTTAGACTTTCACAAAACATTCCATGGTCATCTATTAATAAAATGTTCATAGGTTTTCTCTCCCTTAATTAGTATTTTAATACTTATATTAACTATGGAATTATTAAATATATCTGTATTCATTAACATATCAGTATCTATTGACGAATTTATATCCAATGTACCACCAAACCTATCGACTTCTCTTTTTATAATCTTAAGACCTCTGCTATCGGTATTGTTAATATTTTCATTGCTCAAATAGTCTCCATAGTTAGTTACTATTAATGAAATTATTTTATCTTCAATCTTCAATTCTATAGAAGAAAAATATCCTTTTGAATGTTTGAAAATATTGGTAACTAATTCATGAATCATTCTATAGATTACCAAATCATATGGCGAACTTAAAAACAATTTATCATCACAGATAAAGTCTACCAGTATATTGTCATTGCCAAATCTCTTTTTTAAGGATTGTATCAGATTGTAGTAATTTTCAACTAAACTTATATTGTAATTTATATAGGGTCTATGTAAACTAATTTGTCCCCTTGTTGTATTTATCATATTGTCTACGATTTTAAATATTTTCTCATTTGTAGATATTTCATAGTTATCACGGAGCTCCTTTTTTATATATATGGCATCCTGTAAAATCTCATCATGTAAAAAATCTGCCACCTGTTCCTTATATATTTCTTCCTTTCTAAAGTCTGATATACTAGTTTCTAATATTTCTTTAAATATACCGGGAGATACCGATCCATTTTGCTTATGATTTACCCTGTTATCTTTGAGCTTTATATAATGATTTAATAGCTGAGATTGCTTTAATATCATAAAAAAGCTAATGAGTGAAAAGATAATTAATTTTAAATTCTCTTTATTATCCTTGATACAATATAAATATCCTATTATAAAAATACAATTAATTATTATACTTCTATTTATCGTACTTTTTTTATTCTTTACAAGTTTCCAAAATCCTATAGCCGATAAAACTAAATAGCTTAGAAATATTTCTATTAAATTTAGGTATATATATAAGTCGTAGTTATGCATTCCGCTATATTCCTTAAAAATAACGAAAGTCAATGTAAAATATATAATATTTACAATAGCAAATAATGAAATTATGGGAAGCAAATGCCTGCCATAATTTCTAAGCTTTTTATAATTTAATACTAAGAATATACTCGGATAAATAATAGTGATTATAAATGTAATTTGATAAACTAACATATAAATCTCAATTTTAAATATTCCAAACATTATCCCTACAGTCCATAAAGCAACTACAATATACTTATAAAACAACTTTCTACTAATATTCTGTGCTGAAATCTTCAGAGTTATATCCAGTATAATAAACATAACTATGCTTTGAACATATACATATCTTATATCACTATATTTTAAGTAACCTATATCAATTATCAAAAAAAAATTTAGCATAGTAGCTGATATAGAATAATAGTATATCATCAATTTACTTTTATCATTTAATAATAGAACCACATAAACGATAAAGCTGTAGATTAAAGATAGAAATATAGTTAAATATTCTATTATATTGTATTCATGACTATTTAATACCCTAAATGCTAAAAAATGCAATATCATCTGAATAAAAATATAGCTTGTAAGGACTATTTTTTTATCAATATATATATCAAAAAATTTTAATAGTGACTTTTTCATCTTAAACCTCCAACAACAATACAGAAGGATATTTGTTTGGATCTGATATCCTCAGCATTTCATATCCTATTCCTGATAATCCTAACATAAATCCAGGACTGTCAAATTCCTGTCCTATACCATTTATATAGCCATTTGTATATCCATTTTCAATTATTTCATTTGCTCTGGCAATAGCTTTATTATATAAATTTAAATCACCATTTTCTTTATAAACTTCTAACAATAATTCTATATTTCCTAGATTTCCATGACATAAGCAGTCACTATCACGATATAGACCATTTTCCTCCACAGCTCTCAATGCTTTAGACATATCATTGGAAGTATCTATTATATCCTTACTTTTTAATCTTGATAATCCTATACCAGTTGCCCCATGGCACCAATGTATAGGTGAGGTATCTAAGCTTGTAACTTCTTCACTTCTCAAGTCTATCCAATTCTCAATATTATCACTATAGTAGTTGTTTTCTATCTTTATGAGATTTTCAATTATGGATATGTGATTTTTATAATTAGTCAGCCTGTATAATTTATAAAGTGCAAAGGACACTCCTGCTAAACCATGGGCAAATCCAGTTATTATAAGTTCATTGCCATTACTTTTTTTCCAATAAGCTCCATTTTCCTCTATTTGAATATTTTTTATTATATCTTTTCCAATATCTATGGATAAGTCTTCCAGCTTTTTATCTTTAGTTAATTCAAATATATTTAAAGTAACTACAAGAATACCTGATAATCCATCGATTATATCATATGATGTGTTTTGAAGTATCTCAGCTTTATAATTATTTATAATGGAAAGACTTTGATGAAGCATATAC
>CAYMGW010000043.1:2337-10775 GCA_964390085.1 uncultured Tissierella sp. | reverse complement strand
AGTGATTACAAGATAAATAAGAAATTAGAAAATTTATTTGATAAACTTAATATTAAAAAGGATAAGGAAGGCAAAAATGATGAAGAAAAGTATTAAAATAATTATTTTAGCTATTGTTTTGATAACTGTGTTTGCTAACGTTGCTTTCGCTGAACCATCTATATCCTTATTTGGGAAAAGTGTTGCTTTAGAAGATAATAGTAACCCACAAAATTATGTATTTTCTCTTCAACTACTTTTTCTTTTAACGATTCTTACTTTAGCACCATCAATATTAATAATGATGACTGGTTTTACCAGAATACTTATTGTTTTATCATTTATTAGAAATGCATTAGGTCTTCAACAAACTCCTCCTAATCAGTTAGTTATTGGATTAGCTTTGTTTTTAACATTTTTTATTATGGCACCTATTGCGACGGAGATAAATAACGAAGCTATTCAACCGTTTATTAGAGAGGAAATAACTCAAGATATTGCTATTGAGAGGGCTATGAAACCGATTCGCAATTTTATGTTTAAACAAACAAGAGACAAGGATTTAGGATTGTTTTTAAGTATGAAAGGCAAAGCAAACGTGGGAAATTTAGATGAAATACCAACTCACGTATTAATTCCTGCTTTTATAATCAGCGAATTAAAAACTGCCTTTCAGATTGGATTTATTATATATATTCCTTTTTTAGTTATTGATATGGTAGTAGCTAGCACTTTGATGGCAATGGGAATGATGATGTTACCACCAGTAATAATATCTTTACCTTTTAAGATATTATTATTTATACTTGTTGATGGCTGGAATTTAATTGTAAAATCGCTAGTGTTAGGATTTAAATAGGGGTGATACTATGAATAATGTAGACATGTTAAAACTTGCTCAGGATGCTATACGAACTGTACTTTTTGTATCTGCCCCTATGTTAATAGTAAGTTTAGTCGTAGGATTGATAGTTAGTGTTATTCAGGCTGTTACTCAAATACAGGAAGCAACCCTTGCATTTGTGCCTAAAATTGTTGCGGTGTTTTTATCTTTACTTCTATTTGGTCCTTGGATAATTAAATTAGTAACTCAATTTACTTCAGAGTTACTTACAAATATTAATATATATATTTATTAAGGGGGCTAAAATGAATGCATTTATAGATTTGATTTTTAGTCACTATCAATTATTTTTATTAGTCATGGTAAGAACATCAGGAATTTTTATTTTTTCACCTTTTTTTAGTGCTCAGAACATACCTAATATAATGAAGATAGGATTATCTTTCTCAATATCCTTACTAATAACATTAACATTATCTGTTTCACCTGATTTTAGTAATGAGATATTGGTATTACTTATAGTTAAAGAACTGATGGTGGGAATAATAATAGGATTTATATCCTATGCTTTTTTTTCAGCTTTTTATGTAATGGGACAGATTATTGATATGAAAATTGGATTTGGGATGGCCAATGTAATAGATCCTCAAAATAGAATACAGGTGCCTTTAATGGGGAATTTTTATTATATTTTATCTTTTCTTTTATTAATGAGTATTAATGGACATCATCTAATTATATCTGCCTTAGTTGATAGCTATAAATTTTTACCCATTGGCGGTTTTAAATATACTGGAGATACAATGAATCTACTTGTAAATTCTTTGTCCAGAGCTTTTGAAATAGGATTTAAGTTAAGCACGCCAGTAGTAGCAATAATATTTCTTACAGATGTAGTTTTAGGAATTATATCAAAGACTATTCCACAAATGAATGTTTTTGTAGTTGGTATGCCTTTAAAAGTACTAATTGGATTATTAATTATTATAATTAGTATGCCTATTTTTTTTACTGCCATAAGCGGAATTTTTGATTTGATAATTAATGATATATATAAATTTATTAAGACTTAATATAAGGTTGAGACTATGATATTAAAAATTAATTTGCAATTATTTTCTGAAAAAACTGAAAAACCTACTCCTAAAAAAAGAAGAGATGCCAGAGAAGAAGGGCAAATACTTCAAAGTAAAGAAATCAATACAGTTGTAATTCTTTTTAGTTGTTTTTTAGGCTTAAGGTTATTTGGTGAATTTATGAATGAAGAGCTAAAAAAATTTATGGTTAATATTTTTACTGAAATTAGTAATGTAGAAATTTTTTTAGATCCAAATAATTTAATGAGAAATTTTCTAAACATATTAAAGATTTTTATGGCAATAAGTTCACCTATTCTAATAGTTGCATTTGTATCGTCTCTAATTGTGAACTATTTTCAGGTAGGTTTTTTATTTACGACTAAGACATTAAAATTAAAATTTAATAGATTAAACCCAGTAGAAGGTTTTAAAAAAATATTCTCGAAGCGTGCCTTAATAGAACTTGTTAAATCTATTTTAAAGGTTAGTTTAGTTGGATACATAGCTGTTAAGTATGCAAGTAAACAAATAACTAGAGTTGTTAAATACTCTAGTATGGAACCTTTTGAATCATTTATAAACTTTTCTAACTTAATGTATAGTTTTGTTCTAAGAATTTTAGGAGTTCTTTTATTCCTAGCAATCATGGATTATTTTTTTCAATGGAGAGAGCATGAAAGAAATCTTAAGATGAGTAAAGAGGAAATAAAAGAGGAATATAAACAAACAGAAGGGGATCCTTTTATCAAAGGTAAAATAAAAGAAAAACAAAGAAAAATAGCAATGAGTAGAATGATGCAAGATATACCAAAAGCTGATGTTATAATCACTAACCCTACTCATTATGCGGTGGCCATAAAATATGATAAAGATAAGTTTAATGCTCCTTATATTGTTGGAAAGGGAGTAGATATAATAGCTGAAAATATAAAAAAAGTAGCTAAGGAAAATATGATACCAATTGTAGAAAATAAACCTTTAGCTCGAGCTATATATAGTTCTATTGAAATTGGCGAAATGATAACCGAAGATTTATACGAAGCGGTTGCTGAAGTATTGGCATATGTTTATAGTTTAAAAGATGAATTTTAGGAGGATAGAAAATGAAGTTAGGAGATATATTAGTAGCTCTAGCTATTATTGGAATAATACTTATTATTATAATACCTATAAATACAGGTTTCTTAGATTTTTTATTAAGTTTAAACATTTCTCTATCCTTATTGATTTTATTGTTATCTATGTATACTGAAGATGCATTACAAATAACGATTTTTCCATCTTTGCTGTTGCTTACTACATTGTTTAGACTTGCCCTCAATATTTCGACTACTAGAGGTATTCTTTTGGAGGCAGATGCTGGCAAAGTTATAGAAGCCTTTGGAAACTTTGTAATTGGTGGGGATTATGTTGTTGGATTTATTATATTCTTTATTATTGTTATTATTAACTTTTTAGTAATTACTAAAGGGGCAGAGCGTGTTTCAGAGGTAGCTGCTAGATTCACATTAGATGCAATGCCAGGCAAGCAAATGGCAATAGACGCTGATTTGAATTCTGGTCTAATTACTGAGGAGGAAGCAAGGAAAAGGAGAAAAGATGTACAAAAATATGCAGATTTTTATGGTGCGATGGATGGAGCCAGTAAATTCGTAAAAGGTGATGCAATTGCTGGAATTATTATTACCATTATCAATATCGGTGCAGGCTTTCTTATAGGAGTTATTGGTAAAGGAATGCCATTGGCTCAAGCTCTTCAACGGTATACATTATTGACTGTTGGAGATGGATTAGTTGGTCAAATTCCTGCGTTGCTTATTTCAACTGCCACAGGTCTAGTAGTTACTAGAGCAGCTTCTGAATCAAATCTTGGACAAGACCTAATTAAACAGTTATTTTCTAATAATCCAATTATTTTATATATAATTGGCGGAGTTATGATTATGCTAGGTATATTTACACCTTTACCAAATTTTGCAAATATATTATTGGGAATTATATTTATTATTGCTGGAATGAGAACGAAAAATGTTATTAAGAACGAAATAACTGAACCTATACAAGAAATTTCGGAGGCAGAGGAGTTAAGAAAACCAGAGAATGTACTAGGCTTATTAAAAGTTGATGATATTGAACTGGAATTCGGATATGGTCTTATACCATTAGCAGATGTGGATCAAGGTGGAGATTTACTAGATAGAATTGTAATGATTCGACGTCAAATTGCTATGGAATTAGGATTAGTAGTTCCAATTGTTAGATTGAGAGATAATATTCAATTAAATCCAAATGAATATATAATTAAAATAAAAGGTGTTAAGGTTTCAAAGGGAGAAGTTTATTTTGACCACTATTTGGCAATGGACCCAGGAATGGGAGAAGGAAATATTGAAGGTATAGATACAGTAGAACCTGCTTTTGGTTTACCTGCTAAATGGATTACGGAAAAGGAGCGAGAGAAGGCGGAGATATTTGGATATACAGTTGTTGATCCACCTTCTGTAATAGCTACACATTTAACTGAAGTAATAAAAGAGAGGGCTTTTGAACTTATAGGGAGACAGGATGTGAAGACATTAATTGAAAATGTTAGAGAAGAATATCCAGCAGTTGTAGAGGAAGTGGTCCCTAAGGTTTTATCATTAGGCGAAGTTCAAAAAGTTTTATCTAATTTACTTAGAGAACAAATTAGTATAAGGGATATGGTTACCATATTAGAAACATTAGCAGATTATGGGAATATTACTAATGATGCAGACTTACTTACAGAATATGTGAGACAAAGGATGTCTGGATATATTACTAATAAATATGTTGAAAATAATAGCCTAAATGTAGTGACATTGGACAATCAAATAGAAGAGCTCATTATGAATTCCATTAACAAAACAGAAACTGGGTCATATTTGTCAATAGAGCCTAATAAGGCACAGACTATATTAAATAATACTTTTAAGACTATACAAAAGCTTACTTCCATTGGTGAACAACCCATAGTACTTACGGCACCAATTGTTAGGCTGTACTTTAAAAAGCTAACTGAACAGATGACTAGAGATCTAATTGTAATATCATATAATGAACTTGAATCTAATGTAGAGGTTCAATCAGTCGGGGTGGTAGGTATATAATGAAGATTAAAAAATATATTGGTCAAACAGCCCATGAGGCTATGTTAAAACTAAAGATGGAATTAGGGCCTGATGCAGTTGTATTAAACACTAAGACTATAAGGGCTAAGGGTTTCTTTGGATATTTTAAGAAACCCTTAGTAGAGATTACAGCGGCATTTGAAGATAAGGATTTATTAAACAAAAATTCTATTAATTATTATGAAAGTAAATTAAATAACATTGATAAAGAATTAGCTGAATTAAAAAATCTTATGATGAATACTTTTGTAAATAAAGTAGAAGATAAAGGCTTTTCACCTGAATTAAAGAATTTTCATAGTATAATGATAAGTAATGGCGTAGAACCTGAAATTTCAACTAGTATATTAAAAAAAATTGAGAACCAAATTAATCTAGAAGAAAAAGACATGTATACCATTAATAAGATAGTAAGGTTTACTTTAGCTGAGTTCTTAGGAGACTCTGAACCTATTATATTTAATGGAGAGCAGAAAATTATTTTTTTCATTGGACCAACAGGCGTAGGTAAAACAACAACCTTAGCTAAGATAGCTGCAAATTTTGTCCTTGAAAACAAATATAATGTAGGTTTAATTACTTCTGATACATATAGAATTGCAGCAGTGGAACAATTAAAAATATATAGTGATATTTTACAATTGCCATTAGAAATAGTATACAATAAAGATGATATGGCTAATGCAATTAGTCATTTTAATAATAAAGATATTATTTTGGTAGATACTGCTGGAAGAAATCATAATGATTTAGAGCAGGTAAAAGAGATAAAAGAAATATTAAACATAACTAAAACAAAAGATGTATTTTTGTTAATTAATGCAACTACAGATTATAAGGTATTAAAATCATTAATAGAAAAATATGAATTTCTAGAGGATTATAAATTGATAATTACTAAAATTGATGAAGCTGAAAATTATGGAAATATTCTAAATATCAGATATCTTACTAATAAGAAGCTTTCATATTTTACAACAGGTCAGAATGTTCCTGATGACATTCAAATTATTGATGTCCAAAATATTGTTAATAAACTCATTGAGGAGAATAACAATGATTGATCAAGCTGATAAACTAAGAAAGATTATGCAATCAAGAGATATAGAAAATAAAACTAACTCAATAGTCCAAAATAGAGCAAAGGTTATTGCAATATCTAGTGGTAAAGGTGGGGTAGGAAAGACAAATTTCGCTATCAACTTTTCTATATCCCTTAGAAGATTAGGATATGAAGTTGTTATAATTGATGCAGATATAGGATTAAGTAATATTGAAATATTAGCTGGTGTTAATATTAATAATACAATATCAGATATAATATTTTCAGGCAAAGATATATTTGAAATAATGGCTGATGGGCCAGAAGGAGTTAAGATTATCTCAGGTGGTTCTGGCTTAAAAGAATTGAAATTATTAAAAGATGATAATTTTCCAAAGTTGATTCAAGAGATAGAAAAATTACAATCTACTACAGACTATATTATAATTGATACAGGAGCTGGAATTTCAAATTCTGTAACTGATTTTATTATGACATCTAGCGAGGTAATTATTATTTGCACTCCAGATCCAACATCTCTTATGGACTCTTATACACTAATAAAATCCATAGTATATACTGGTTTTAATGGTAAAATAAATGTTGTTTCTAATTTAGTCAGTAATAGAAATGAAGGGAAGGAAATTTTTGATCGATTGTATAATGCCACAAATAATTTTCTAAGAGTTCAGATAAATTATTTAGGGTATATAGAAAAAAACGATCTAATTAATTATGCTGTAAGAAATCAAATACCTTTTATAGTCTCACATCCTAATAGCCTTATTTCAAAAAAAATAAATGTTATGGCCATGAATTTTTTAGGTAGTAAATCTTCTACAATTGAAAAGGAGAGAACAAGCTTTGCTAAAAGGATATTAGATATTTTCTTGAAGAGAGGTGATTAAGTGATTTCCACATTTGATTCTTTAACAGTAGGTACAAAAATAGAAATTTTAAAGTTAAATGATGATGAAGAAAATTCATATCCATCGCAAGTTTTAGATATAATTGGACCTAAGGAGCTAATAATTAGTGGCCCGATCAAACAAAATAATTTGGTTTTTATACATAAGGGTGAAGAAATAGAGATTTTATATAATGTTGAAAATAAGGGGAAACACTATTTTACTGCTAAGGTTTTATCTAGAAATTATTCTTCTGTGTATGCTTTGAAAATACAAAGAATATCAGAAGTTAATAATATTCAGCAGAGAAACTACTATAGACTTTTAACGACATTGAAGGTAAATAAAGAATATTTAATTCGTAAAGGTGACAATATTGAAAATCTAAGTGAGACATGTGAGTCTAAGGATATTTCAGGAGGTGGAATGAAACTTTATTGCAATTATAAGCATAAAGTCGGAGATGAAATAATTTGTTCATTTAAAATAGGAAATTTTCTTATAAAGTCTAAAGCTTTAGTTGTTCGAGTAGAAGAAACAAATAGTTTTAATTATAAATATAGTATTGGAATTTCATTTTTAGAAATAGAAGAAGATAGTAGAGATATAATTATCAAATATATTTTTGAAAAGCAAAGAATTTTAAGATTAAAAGGGTTGATGTAGATGATAAAGGTTTTAGTAGTGGACGATTCCGCCTTAATTAGAAAAATATTAACTGATATACTTAGTTCAGATAATGAAATACACGTTGTAGGTACTGCCAAAAATGGACAAGAAGCTTTAAATAAAATAGAAATTCTAAAACCTGATATAGTAACTTTGGACATTGAGATGCCTTTGATGGATGGTTTAACAACCTTAAAGCATATTGTATCAAAGTATAATTTACCAGTAATTATGATTAGTTCTTTAACTTCAGAAGGCGCAGAGCTTACATTAAAAGCATTAGATGAAGGTGCAGTTGATTTCTTACCCAAACCTACTAATGTCTTTAGTTTAAGTCAAACTGATATAAAAAAAGAAATTGTAGAAAAAATTAAAGCTGGAGCAAAATCAAAATTTTATATTAGGGAACCTATTAAAAAGATAAATACAGTAAAAGTATTGGAAAGTAGGTCAAATGTAATACATGGAGAATTTGACAATATAGTAGCTATTGGAACTTCAACAGGCGGACCAAGGGCATTGCAAACTCTGATTCCAGAATTACCTGAGGATATCAATGCTGCTATTGTCATAGTACAACATATGCCACCTAAATTTACTAAGTCTTTAGCTGATAGATTAAATTCTATTTCAAACATTAAAGTTAAAGAAGCCGAAGATGGTGATATATTATCAAAGGGATGTTGTTATATTGCACCTGGGGATTATCATATGACAGTAGTAAAGGAGGCTAATAATCTTGTAATAAGACTAAACAAAGAGCCT
>CAYMGW010000043.1:0-2327 GCA_964390085.1 uncultured Tissierella sp. | reverse complement strand
TAAGACCAACTGTTGACAAAATGATGGAATCAGTAGCAAAAATCAGCGGGTATTCAAAACTGGGAATTATTTTAACAGGTATGGGCTCTGATGGAACAAATGGAATAATTGAGATGAGACAATCTGGTAGTTATACAATAGCTCAAGATGAAACAACTTCAGTTGTATATGGTATGCCTAAATCAGCTATTGCTACAAACTGTATAGATGTAATATTGCCTCTAGACAAAATTGCAAATAAAATAATAAATAAAGTGGGGGTGTAGTCATGGATTTAGATATTAGTCAATATATAAACATATTTGTTGAAGAAGCAAAAGAACATTTACAAAGCATGAATGATGTTCTATTGGAATTAGAGAAAAACCCTTCTCACCTAGGACATATAAACGAAATTTTTAGAGTAGCTCATACAATTAAAGGTATGTCAGGTACTATGGGATTTCATAATATGGCTAATTTAACTCATGAGATGGAAAATGTTTTGCAAGCTGCAAGAAGTAACGATATAGAACTCTCTGAAGATATAATTGATATTTTATTTGAGTGTTTTGATGCATTGGATTCTTCAGTAAACTATATTATAGATCATGGTACAGAAGATAGTAATACTAATCAGATACTAATAAACAAATTAACAAATCTATTAAATGAAGAAAAGAATGTAAAAAATGAGAACAGTACTGTTGATAATCTGAAGATTGATAATTTTGTTTTAGAAGCTATAGATAAAGCAGAAAAAGATGGTTTGAGCATTTATAGAATAGATTTTACATTAAACGAATCCTGCATGTTAAAATCTGCAAGAGCTTTTATTATATTTAATACTTTAGAAACATTTGGGGAGATTATTTATTCTAATCCATCTGTAGAAGATATTGAAGATGAAAAGTTTGATTTAAAGTTTTCTGTTATTTTAGTAAGCGATAATGATAAAAAAACTATATTAAATGAATTAAATCAGATATCAGAAGTAGAAGAAATTAATTTATCTAATTTTGAAAACGTTAATCTTGATAAAACAATTAAACTTAGTGAAGCAGAGGTATCTAATGGTAGTAATCATTTGACAGATGAAAGTACTGATAAAAATGAAAAGACAACCCAAGTAAGTGCTGGAAAAATTGGAAAAACAGTTAGAGTAGATATAGACAGATTGGACAACCTAATGAATTTAGTTAGTGAACTAATAATCATTAAGACTAGGATGGATGATTTAAGTGGGAAATCAGCTGGTGAAAATATGACGGAAGCTATTGAATATTTAGAACGAATAACTACCAATCTACATGATGCTGTAATGAAAGTTAGAATGGTTCCAATTGAAAGAGTTTTTAATAGATTTCCAAGACTCGTAAGGGATTTATCTAAAGAGCTAGGGAAAGAAATAGATTTACAAATGAGTGGAGAAGAAACAGAAGTAGATAGAACTGTTATTGATGAAATTGGAGATCCTTTAATTCATATGATCAGAAATTCAATAGATCATGGAATTGAGTTACCTGCAGATAGGGTTAAGGTTGGGAAATCTGAAATGGGAACAGTTGTACTTAAGTCTTATCCAGATGGAAATAATGTAGTAATTGAAGTAGAAGATGATGGAAGAGGAATAGATCATAACTTAATTAAGAAAAAAGCCATTGAAAAAGGGATACTAGATGAAAAAGAAGCTGAAAATTTGTCAATAGAGGATAGTATTAATCTACTATTTGAACCTGGATTTAGCACTTCAGATACTATATCCGATGTTTCGGGTAGAGGAGTTGGGCTAGATGTTGTTAAAAGTAAGATTGAGTCAATAAATGGTAATGTAGAAATTCAGAGCACTAAAGACAAAGGTACTAAATTTATTATTAGGATTCCATTAACATTGGCTATAATTCAAGCATTACTTATAAAATTAAGTGATGAAATATATGCAATTCCTCTAAGCTCTATTACAGAAATAATTAATATTTCAAATAGCCAAATAAGGGATGTCCAAGGGCAAGAAATTGTATTATATAGGGGTATGACTTTACCAATTATTAGATTGAAGAATATATTAGATATCCATGACAATGAAGAGAACGAAGATTTAGTTGTAGTTGTAGTTAAAAAAGGTGATAAACAGGCAGGGTTAATAGTTGATAATTTAATTGGACAACAAGAAATTGTTATCAAAGGCTTAGGTAAATACTTAAGTGGAGTAAAATATTTATCTGGTGCTACAATCCTTGGCAATGGCAAAATTTCGCTAATAATAGACATTAATTCACTAATATAGGGGGGAATCAAAGTGTCTGACGTAATAGATAATAAATATGTAGTGTTTAAATTAGGTAAAG
>CAYMGW010000042.1:5869-10871 GCA_964390085.1 uncultured Tissierella sp. | reverse complement strand
CGATTTTGTCATCCTGAGACTGGCAGTATTAGCCTTGCTTACGAAGGATCTTAGACCAAAGATCCTTCACTTCGTTCAGGATGACAACCCATTAGTGAACATTTTTATACTTATGTACATTATATTATATAATTCATCCGCCAATCAGATTTCGCTAGTTCCTGTCTTCTTGGGCAGACTCTGCATGAGTAGTACTAATTGTTTTACAAGATTTCAAATTGGCTGAATTTCTTTATATAATCATTTTTCACCTCACTTCTTCATATTTAAAATTAGTTCGATGAAATATTTTAAATATTTCATCAATATCCTTTTCCAAATATCTATGCGAAATAATCATAGAACCTGAACTACTATAATAATCAACTATTACAAAGTTATCTTTTTTTATTTTAGCATATCCAATCTCATTCCAGCGATATAGTTCTTTACCCCTCGCTATAATAAGTACACCATTGTCGGAAATTCCTTGCTTCATCCAAGCGACGATAAGTAGCACTATTCCAAGTAATGCAATCCAATAATGTACATAATTCTTTGCAAAATAAATTACTGTCGTCATAATTACTAATATACCAATAATGATAGTCATTATTTCATAAGCACTTTTTCTGGTTCTAATCTTCAACTTTCTTATATACTGTATTTGTTTAATTAAAACACTTAATAATAAAATAACCACTATAAAACTAAGTAGATTCATGTTCTTTCTCCTCTTCTATCTATCAAATTTTCCCACATAAAAATTAAAACCTCGAATATACGCCCGAGGCTATCAAGTCATTTGCATATATACCCTTAATGTAATTTATAAGATACTTCTAATAATGTTCTCAACATAAAGGCTAACATGGCTACACGAAAAGCAAATTCCCGCTTCACTATAGCATTAAAAGCTATCCATGAAACATTTGTAGTCATATCATTTTTATTTATCCTCTTATGATCCAACTACTTGAAGCTCCAAGTTTCTTCATTCTTATCATAGAATCCAGAATGCAACTCTTCTCCGTCCTTTGCAATGATAAAATCAGTTGGTCCATGAAAAACATTGTTGATACCTATGATGTCTTTTGCATCCTGCGCAGTATAGATGACTAAAGGGCTCTTATAGTTCTGAGGATTTGGCATTGCACTAATCATTACCATTCCAGAGTCCTCATAGTTTTTGTCTGCAATTATCTTATCTTCCTCAACTTTAAATGGAAAAATATCCTTATGTTCCTGTAGCCATACATTACCCTCTATCGTACCATATGCAAGGATTATATAGTCACCAAGGTCTCGATTGATAGCTTCAGTATCCTTTATTATTTCAGCTTTATGAAAGAAATTGCCTTTTATATTTTCCACATAAGAATAAATATCCTTTTGAATTTCTGCATCTTTCTCCTGCGTTGGGGTAATGATTACAACATCCATGGAATCTTTATTATTGAATGCTGCATTAATTGGGCCATAAAAATCTACTTTAAAGAAATCATCATCTAGCTTTTGTTCAGAAAGCTCTTTAAAAACCTTTATAAGCTCAGGATAATAACTTTCCAATGTAGGATAGTCATCTCGATTTATCTCATAGCGTGCAAGGCTTTCACATAATGCAGGAACATAGTAAAAACCATTTGCTCTTTCATTTGCAATTATTGTGTTATATGCTGACTGTCCTTGATCTAAATATATTAATCTTGCAGTAATTGCTCTTATAATATGTTCATTTACGCAAGTTTCCCAATTAGAATAAGCCTGAGAACTCATCTGCTTTTCTATCTTTGAATACAAGTCATTATATTGATTAATCTCGTTAATATACTTTTCAGTAATAGGATTAATAAAGGAATGACTGAATTCATGCCACACTATATGGCGAATAGTTTCACTTGAGTAATCCGGAACCATTTTGCCGTCATTGTCTTTAATTATACTTTGGGGACCGATTATGCCATAGACATCATATAGTCCATTCTCAGCCTCTACTTTAGGCCCATAACCTCCAGCATGAAGCATAGGTGATAAAATCAAATTATAGGAATTGACTTCCATTCCATAGTAATCATCCAGTGTCTCAATTAGTCCCATATCTTTAATGCTCTCGTATACATTATCAATCATGGTCTGGTAAAACGAATTATTCTGTTCATAAAATTTGTTAAAATCAGCTTCAATGCTAAAGTCTTTTAATTCGTCAATAAATTCTAATAGCTCTTTTTTCCCCGATGCTCTGTCAATCAAATCATTTGGTATTATATTATTTGCCTTTAGGCTTAAAGTACTTGAAAGATACAACATAACACTTGGCGGTGCATCATAACTGAATCCTTTTTTACTTAATTTATGAAAAGTTTTTACAGCCTTATGATTCTTATATTTGTTAAAATACTCCTTCATTTCGTCCTTATAGCTAAAATCAAATCGTGTTAACCTATCATAGTCAGCCTGCTGCTGAACCGCGGTAATCAATTCAATTCTCGGGTCAACAGTAATATTAAGTGTTCCTAAACTTTCTCTCGCCCCTTCAACTAAATTGAGATTATTATATGAATCTGATTTCTTAAAAACATCCCTTTGTTTACCGATATTGGTATAAACTGCAAAAATTGTTAGTAATAAAATAACAAATGAAGATAATAAAAATATTTTTCTTTTCATAAAATAATCATTCCTTTCTGTTGGTCCCTACTCTTCTAACTTAGCCTCTTTAATATAGTGATTAATTTGTTTCTGATAAAAAAACATAGGAATCATTGTAAGAGCTCCAAAAACACTAAATAAAATGACTTCTTTTGATAAGACTCCACCGTGAAAAAAACTCCAAACCGAAAAAGCAATGAGCATTATGGATAAACAAAACCAAGCATTCCTTATGGGCTTACAATATTCTGATTTATCAGCATTAGTAGTATGGAGTTCAAAAGGGCGCCCATCATTTTTCTTTTCCACAATTAAGAGTTCCTTATTATAACTACCAGGATTCGTTGATATTTGACCTGCTCCACTTCCATAAGGTCTCCATCTCATCTTACATATAGAATAATTTAAATTGGCATTCTTATAAAATATTGTATACCCAATGCTTTCTAGAAATGTTCGATATTCTTTTCCGCTTTGATGGGACTTATTAGCAACAAATTCTACACAATACTGGTATTCATCTGGTTGACATTCTTCGAAATCATAATTTAATTTACCTGTTTTTACAAGCCTATACCCTTTATGAGCCATTCCATTTAACCATTTTTCTTGAGTAATTAAAAAAGCTCCAAAGAAACGATAACATCTTTTCATTTAATATTCCCTCCTATGATTTCTGTGGCTATTTTTGTTAATTCCCTAAGCCTTTCCAATTCATTTTCTGCCACAGCTTTTCCTGTCTCTGTCAATATGTATTCTTTCTTACGCCCAGTACCATCATCAAAAGGACGTATCCATCCTTTTTCCTGTAAATTATTGATTGCGCCATACAAAGATCCTGCACCTAAAATTAATCTACCTTGAGTCTCTTCCTCAACAAACTGCATTATACTGTACCCATGTTTTGGTTTATATAATGCCAGTAAAATAAAAAAAGTAACTTCAGTCAATGCCCCACCTTTTACATTGTCTCTCAATATTTGCACCTCCTTTATTACGGTTACTGTAATAAAAATATATCACTAACCGTAATATATGTCAATAAAATAAATATATTAAATTTACTTTTTTATAAAATAATCATATGTATATACAAGAATAGTAGCCGTTTGGCTGCCTATTTTTATCTTGGTTATTTAGTTTTACATATTTCCTTGACCTTTTTATTCCATGGTAGTAGAGTATTTAATAGTATTATATCTTTTTGAAATGGTATTTTAGGAAGAGCTGTAAGCAAAGATTCTAATCTGTTTATTACTATGGCTAGTTGTATATACCCACAAGTATCACACCCATTCCTAACATTAACCTCATTGCAATTGCAATTTTTATTCCCTCCTTCATAGTTAAAATAATTATTAATTACTATGCCACTTCTCCATCGATCATAAGTTGACTGAAGACTTCGCCTCTTAATTTTGTTATTTAATTTTAGATTTATATAAAATTAAAGCACCAAGATTTTATATTCTCAGTGCTTTTGTTTTTCTATATTATTTTTAGTGATAAAGAGAATATTCATTATCTTATTTAAGTGAAAATAGTTATTCTCTTAAGTTTTGATTATTTTGCATCATAATTAGTTTTGTCAGCTTTAGCAACTGCATTATCTATAACATTGAGTTCTGTGCTATATTTTATTTCTGCATTCATTTGATTATCTTTAGTTGTTTCAAGTTTCTTCGTTTCAACTAACGGATTATCATTACTATCCTTAATTTCTTCATTCACCTTGATTAAGTTTTCGTTAATTTGGGTGGTTAAATTGGCTGATTGTTTTTTTAAATCAGCAAGACGTTCTTTTTTCATTATAGATGCTCCACCACGTGATTCATCAAGTTTAATTTCGGTTTCTAAAATTCTTGCTTCTCCATCCGACTTAGCTTTCACTGCAGAAACTACCTGTGCTTTAGCTAAACTTGATGATAAGTTTACAATTGAATTAAAACGTTCAGTTTGAACTTCTTCTTCTGTTTTTGGCTCTTTATATTCCATCCTTTTTTGATCTTCATTCTGTTGTTTTATTTGTTCAGCCATTGTTTGAGAAATTTGCTCATCAATATTTTTAAGTTGTTCCTCTAAGGATTCAAGCTGTGATTTTATACTATCTATATTTCCTCCTTTTTCAAGGGTTCTGCTAACAAGTTCATTTTTACTTTCAATTATTTTTTGTTTTTGTTTCATCAAGGATTCAACAAGGCTTTTTGTCTTTCCTAACAGACTAATAGATACAGTATCTTTTTGCTCTCGTAAATCACTGTTTTTTATAATAGGCTGTTTTTGACTTAAGTTTTGATTATTAATATGATGAACATTTAAAAGGTTGTTTTTCATACCCATATTCATGTTAACACGCATAAAATTCACCTCCTTT
>CAYMGW010000042.1:3411-5859 GCA_964390085.1 uncultured Tissierella sp. | reverse complement strand
AAAACTTTCCTTACCTAGCTATAATATCGGTATTAATTATAAAAAACTTTAACGATTATAACAGCCTCTACGCCACAGCAAAGAAAAATACTTCTTTTTGATCATTCTCTAAAATATAATCAAAATACTATATGTCATATATAAAATGACCTTAAAAACGGGGTCAAAAAGTGGTGATTTTTGACCCCAAAACAGGCCTCCATCTACTATATGTTGTGGTCAAACTCTATTATTTCTCCTTTGAACCACATACGTCATCAGAATTATACTCTCAGCCGTAGAATGAATCCAAGCAGACCTCGCTAAAGCTTATCTTCTTGGGCAAGCCTGACATGAGACGTACATCTGCTTCTTCAGTCGTTTCACTCCTTCACAAGCAGTGTTACGACTTCAACATGCGCCGTCTGAGGAAACATATCTACTGGTTGAATTTCTCTTACCTCATACCCTTTCTTCACTAAATATCTCAGATCCCTTTCCTGGGTCTCTGGATTACATGATATATATACTACCTTTTCTGGTGATAATTTAACTAATGATGACAAAAACTTTTCATCACTACCTGATCTAGGTGGATCCATTATTACTAAGTCTATCTTTTTATTTTCCTTTGCTAACTTTACCATGAAATCTCCTGCATCATCATTATAAAAATACGCATTCTTAATATTATTCTGCTTTGCATTTCTTATTGCATCTTTCACTGCATCATTATTTACTTCTACTCCTATTACTTTTTTAACCTTGCTACTAACTATTAATCCTATAGTACCAATTCCACAATATGCATCTATTACTGTTTCATTGCCTTTCAACTTTGCCATTTCAATAGCTTTATTATATAACACTTCTGTTTGAATAGGATTTACTTGATAAAATGACTTTGCTGAAATCTGGAATTTTACTCCACATAGGATATCTTCTATATAGCCTTTCCCATATAGAATTATTTCCTCATTACCAAGTACTACCGATGTTTTTCGATTATTTATATTCATGATTATTGTAGATATTTCTGGATGTTTTTTTACTAAGGCTTTTATGTAATTATTTTTCCCCGGAAATATCTTCGATGATACTACCAAGACTACCATCACTTGGCCTGTAGAAAATCCTCGTTTTATAAGTACATGCCTTAAGAAACCTTCCCCCGTATCTTCATCATAAGGCTTCATCTTAAAAGATTTCATAAAGTCTTTAATAGTTCCTATAATTTCATCTGCTTTGCTATCTTGAATCATACATTTATCTATATTTATTACATTGTGAGTGTTTTCTTGATAGAATCCAGATATAATCTGTCTTTTCTTATCATAAGAAAATGTTGAATGAATCTTATTTCTATAGTAATATGGCTCTTTCATAGTTAATATCTCATTTACTTTACAGAAAGGTCCTAATAATTCCTCAACTTTATTTTGCTTAAACTTACTTTGTCCTTCATATGACAAATGTTGAATCTGACAGCCTCCACATTTATTAAAATAAGGACAAGGAGGCTCTACTCTATATTTAGATTCCTCACCTTTTATATTTACTATGTCTTTACTTTCTTCATCTCTACTTATACGTTTTACTTTTAATTGTTTTTTATTCATTTTATCAGCTTTTATACTTCTCTCCTCCAATTCTTTGGTGCGAATAATGCTATTATGGTAAATAACTCTAGCCTACCAAGCAACATAAGTAATGAGAAAAATGCTTTCGTAATTTGGCTATATCCATTAAATGTATTAGTAGGCCCTACAAATCCCAATCCTGGACCAATGTTACCCAATGTTGCAGCTACTGAACTAGCAGCAGATTCTAAATCTACCCCTTCTAATGATACCAAAATGGTGGACAATACAAATATAATCATATATAATCCAGTAAAACTATTGATACTTGCTATGGTTTCATTTGGTAAAACCTTATCATTAAGTTTAATTGGCTTAATTGCTCTAGGATGAAAGATTTTCAATATCTCACGTTTAATCAACTTTAGTATAACCAATATTCTAATAACTTTCATACCTCCAGCTGTAGACCCTGCACTTGCACCTATGAACATAAGCAACAATAAAATTGCTTTGCTAAAAGTTGGCCAGATGTCAAAGTTAGCAGTAGAATATCCAGTTGTTGTCATAATAGAACCTACCTGGAAAAATGAATCTCTAAATGCTAAACCTAAACTTGAATATGTAGTTTTAAATAAATTAATTCCAATTAATGTTACTGCTATAAAAACAATTGCAAAATAAAGCCTTAGTTCTTCATCTCTAAATACATCTTTGATTTTCCCCTTAAATAGAGAATAATATAAAGAAAAATTCACACCTGAAAGCACCATAAAACTTCCTATTACAAGATGAATATAGGTACTATTATAAGCTCCTACACTGGCGTTTTTAGTAGCAAATCCACCTGTACCAACTGTTCCAAAGGTGTAAACTAGAGATTCAAATA
>CAYMGW010000042.1:0-3401 GCA_964390085.1 uncultured Tissierella sp. | reverse complement strand
TTTTAACAATATAACCTGAATTGTAGTGATAGCAAAATAGGTTACATAGAGTATTTTAGCTGTATCCTTTATCCTAGGTGCTATTTTCCCTGCAATAGGTCCTGGACTTTCTGCCTTAAATATTTGAAATCCCCCTATACCAAGAGCTGGCAATAATGCCAATGTAAAAACTAATATCCCCATACCACCTATCCAATGTGTAAAGGAGCGCCAAAATAATATTCCCTTAGGCAATACCTCAACATTTGGTATTACTGTTGCGCCAGTAGTTGTAAATCCAGATACTATTTCAAAAAATGCATCAATATAGGTAGGGGTACTACCAGATATATATAATGGTAAGGCTCCTAGCAAAGATATTGATACCCATCCTAAGGCTACAATTGCTAAACCTTCCTTTGCATTTATATGTCTATCACGACTTTTATTTCTATTTAAAATAAAACCAACTACTCCAGTTATTAAGATAGTTATTAGAAAAGCTAGCTTATCCCACTGATTTGTATATAAAGATATAAATAAAGATGGCACCATAAGTATAGATTCTACTATCAAAATACTACCTAATACCTGTAGCACGATTCCATAATTCACTTAGTACCCCTCCCTTATGTGGTTTAAAGAACATCTTTAAGGCAGGCAGATCCTCTGTTAAACAAAATACAACTATTCTATCATTAGCATTTATTATAGATTTACCATTAGGTATTATAACTTTTCCATTATGAACTATAGCACCAATTATTATTCCCTTAGGCAAGTCTAATTCCTCTAGAGTCTTCCCAACCATTGGCAAATCTTTTCCTACAATTATTTCTGTTACTTCTCCATCTCCACCTATGAGTAGAGAAACTGATACTATCTTTCCACCACGGATATATTTTAATATATTGCTTGCTGTAATATAAATAGGGTTAAGAGCTGCATCTATACCAAGTCTATCGATTATCTTTGTATAGTTTTGTCTACTAATTTTCGAAATTGTTTTTGAAACTCCAGATTGCTTTGCCATAAGGGCCATAAGTAAATTTTCTTCGTCATATCCTGTTACACCTACAAAAGCATCCATTGAGTCTAATCTTTCTTCCTCTAACAGATGTATATCTGTACCATCCCCATGAATTATAAGGACATCATCAAGTTTTTCTGAAAGCTCTTGACATTTTTCCTTATCTTTTTCTATCAATGTAACTGATATATTAGCCTTGGATAATTTCTGAGCTAGATAAAAACCAATATTACTACCTCCAAGAATCATTACTCTCTCTATTTCTTTTCTGGTTATATCTTGTGCAAATCTATTATTTAGATTATTGATATCGTCACTTTTTCCTATGACATGGATTGTATCATTTGCTAATAATTCTGTAGACCCATCTGGAATTATTATATCCCCATCCCTAGATATGGCTGTAATCAATAACTTGTCAAAATTTTCCAATTCAGCTAGCTTTTTGCCTACAAATTCCTTCATATGTTCAATATTGAAATCAATCATCCGAATTTTTCCACTTGCAAATTCTCCAGAATAAAAGTTATAGTTCTTTAATAAATATTTTTCCATTGCTTGCGCAGTTGCTAAATCTGGATTTACTATATGATTAATTCCCATTTCAGCCTTGATAAAATCTAACTGCTCCATATATTCAGAGTTTCTAATACGGGCTATAGTCTTTTCACATCCTAATTTCTTTGCTAAGGAGCAAATAAGAGTATTTGTTTCATCACTATCTGTTGATGCAACTAAAAGATTATATTGACTTATACCTAATTCCTTAAGTATATTTATATCTATTCCATTGGCCGAAACAGTTAAAACATCTAAATGTTCATTTACAAAGTCTATTACTTTTGGATTGTTATCTATTACTGTCACATCTATATCTTCTAGTACCATGGATTCTGCTAGTTTATAGCCTAGCTTACCAGCCCCTACTATCATTACTTTCATATCCATCACCTCATATTTAATATATCAAATAGCTTTATGGAATAATAGGGATATTTTAAAATAAGGTCCAAATTATGGAAAATAACCTTACTTTTGTAAAAACTATTTTATTGATGAGATTATATTGTAGATAAAACAAAAGGAAATGGATATATTAACTCTCCATTTCCCAACAATATACTTATATTTTGTTTTTGGCATCTTATATGTTTATAAAATATACCCTTATTATAATTAAATACTAAGCAACTTCACTTAAATCTATTTCTCCCGCCTTCATTAAGGCTGTTTTAGCTATGACAGGACCTACTAATTCATATATTACCGTTGAAGCTAATATTATGGTTCTTATAGTTGACCCAAAATCAGGCATTACTGTTTGAGCTATCATTGATAATCCAATGGCTACTCCTGCCTGTGGTAATAAAGCGAAGCCTAGGTATTTTTGTACCATTTCATCAGAATTAGTTAATTTAGCACCAATTGATGCTCCTATTGTTTTTCCTATGGCTCTTACTACTACATATGCAATGCCCATTAATCCTGCATATCTAAGTACTCCTAAATCTAACTCTACTCCTGCTAATGTAAAGAAAGATATAAATATAGGTGGTGTTATTCTATTGATGATACGTAAGGCCCTAATACTATTATGTGCTAGATTTGAAACAGTAATACCTATCATCATACAAACTAAAAGTGTAGAAACATTTAAAAAATCAGCAAATCCTATGGCAGCAAAAATACTAACTATAACTATACACAATAATTCATCTTCACCTTTAATTTTAGGAATCACATAGCATAGTATTAGACCTATAATAAAGCCTACGCCTAATGCAAGTACAATTTCCCATATTGGCATAAATATGGCTTGTACTATGGAAAACTTTCCTCCCGCTTTTATCAAAGATTTAGCTATTGTAAAAGCAATACCAAAAGATATTATAGCTACACCATCATCCATAGCAACAACAGGAAGCAGTGTATCTACTACTGGTCCTTTGGCTTTATACTGTTTAATAATCATAATTGTTGCAGCTGGAGCAGTAGCTGAAGCAATTGCTCCTATTACAATGGCAAAAGCCACTGATTGTTTAAATACTAATATCATGGTTATTGTAACTAAAATTACTGGAAATAAAGCTTCAAAAAATGTTATAGTTATCAATGACTTTCCTACCTTTTTTAAGTGATTGAAATTTATTTCACTACCAATACTATAAGCAATAAATCCTAAAGCAGCCTCTGATATGACTTGTAAATTAGTACTTACTTCTTTAGGCACTAGATTAAGAATTGAAGGTCCAATCAACACTCCGGCTAATAAATATCCAGTAACATTTGGGAGTTTTAGCATAGATACTAATCTTGCCATTATCATCCCAGATAAAATTATAATTGCTACATAATACAATTCATGCATAAAAAGCTCACCTCAAATATTATT
>CAYMGW010000041.1:0-10876 GCA_964390085.1 uncultured Tissierella sp. | reverse complement strand
ATTTAAATGTTTAAATATAAAAAATCCATATCCCGGTTTAATATGATCTATTACAATACCTTTTGAAATACTATTAATATTTAACATTATTTCACCCCCAATAATTTAGCAATTAATGCCATTCTAACAAACATACCGTATTTTGCTTGCCTAAAATACCAAGCTCTAGGATCACTATCTACTTCCATGCTTATTTCATTTACTCTTGGAAGTGGGTGAAGGATTATTAAATCTGACTTAGCTAGCTTTAACTTAGCATTATCTAAGATATAGCTGTCTTTTAATCTTATATAATCAGCCTCATTAAAGAAACGCTCTTTTTGCACTCTAGTCATATATAGTATATCTAGCCTATCTATAACTTCTTCAAGCCTTTCCACTTCTACATAATCAAGTGCTTTCTTATCTAAAATTTCAGTTTTAATATATTCTGGTGTTTGTAATTCATTAGGGGATATTAATATAAATCTAATATTATCATATCTTGACATTGCTTTTATTAAAGAATGGACTGTACGACCAAATTTGAGGTCTCCACATAATCCTATAGTTAAATTAGAAAAGTTACCTTTAGCGACTTTGATAGTCAAAAGGTCTGTAAGTGTTTGAGTTGGATGTTGGTGACCGCCATCACCTGCATTGATTAAAGGAATATCACAAAACTGGGAGCCATACCTTGGTGCACCCTCTTTTGGATGACGCATGGCAATAATATCTGCATATGATGCAACTGTTCTTATGGTGTCAGGCAAGTTTTCTCCTTTAGTTACAGAGCTTGAACCTGGCTCTGAAAAGCCTATTACCCTTCCTCCTAGTCTATTCATAGCAGCTTCAAAACTTAATCTAGTTCTAGTACTAGGCTCGAAAAATAAAGAACCTAATATCTTTCCATCACATAGATGAATGAAATCTTCAGGGCTCTCGATAATCTCTTCTGCCAACTGAAATATTTCCTCTAGTTCCTCCACCGTAAAATCTTGTGGATCAATTAAATGTCTTCCTTTTAACATTTTAAAACCTCCTTTAGTCTTGTAGACCTTTAAAGGATTAGCGTTCGAAAAAGCCTTCCATTTATAGGAAGGCACAAGTATACCGCAAATATTTATCCACGCTCTCCTTCCTAACCTCACGGGATTAGATTAAAGGTATTTATATCTATATTATGATACCATAATAAAAATAAAAAGTCTACAGAATTTATTCTAATTTTAGTTATAAAATTTTTAAATTAAGATTGAGAACTCCTAATAAAGGAGTTCTCAAAACCAATTATCTCATATGCTGTGTTTGATTTGTATTAGCTGTAGTTGTATTACTTACTGCAGATGTTAACGTAGTCTTTATTTTGTTTACATCATTTTGGTTAGCTGGTGGCGCTGGCATATAGTACCCTTTTTGCTCAGCCATTTGATATAATTGATATTGCATTTGTTCAGCTTCATTTCTTAATGTTTGTAGTGTTGATCTTAATTGTTGATTTGAACACTCCATTATAGCTGTCGTATACGTATTTATACTAGCTTTAGTTCCGGCTAAAAGATCATTTACAATATCTCTTTCTTGCATTTATTTATCCTCCTCTTATAGTGAATTAATTAGATTTGTGGCAGTAGTTTTAGCATCTGTGCTTGCTTGTTGAAGCATTTGTTTTAATTGTGGGTCTTGAACTTGACCTGCATAAAGCCCAAATTTGCTACTCATAGTCAAATGTCCACCAGCAATTTCTTTTACACAATTAAGCTCTTGTTGAGTTACACTATTTAAATTTAAAGTATTTTTAAGTGCCATAAATACACTCCTTTCAAATTTTTTGTTCTCCTTTATTGTTTGTTAAAATAAATATTTTATTCTACCAAAAGATTCTTAAATATTAATAATCAAAAAGGAAAAACTAATTTCAGGAGGTGTAAAAAATGGGAAAATTTCCTGATATAAAAAAGAATCCTAAACTTGATATATACTATGAGACGGAAAATCTCGAAAATACAGATTTTGCAGAATTTGAAAACCTAGATACTAGAAGACCAGATGCTTATGTCGGTTTTTCTAATGATATCTTTTTAAACCCGCAATCTCTTTTTATTAACCCTGACGGTGATTTAGAATGGTATGATGAAGAATAAATAAAGTAGAAATTTGAATTTTTTAAAAATTATAGTTGACAAAACTATAAAATAGTATTAAAATAATTTTTAAAATTAAATGAATATAACTCTTATCGAGAGTGGCGGAGGGAATGGCCCTATGAAGCCCGGCAACCTGTATTATTACAAGGTGCTAAATCCAACGGTATTTATACCGGGAGATGAGAGAGGAATATAGACCTCTTTCTTCTGAAGAGGTTTTTTATTTAAACCTCTTTAAAAAAGAGGTTTTTGTTTTAGTAATTTAAGGGGTGAATACATTAAATGATTAAAATCAAGAATTTATCTAAAGTCTTTACTAGTGATAAAGAAAAGTTAATAGCAGTAAAAGATGTAAGCCTAAATATAAAAAAAGGTGAAATATTTGGAATTATTGGATTAAGTGGCGCTGGAAAGTCCACTTTGATTAGATGCTTAAATAGACTTGAGGAACCAACAGAAGGAAGAATCTTTATTGATGGAGTAGAATTAACAACTCTTAATAAAGAAGAATTAAGAAAAGAACGAAAAGAAATAGGTATGATTTTTCAACATTTTAATCTTCTATCACAAAAAACTGTTTTCGAAAACATTGCCTTTCCTTTACAGTTAGAGAAAATGGAGCCAGATAAAATCAATAACAGAGTTAATGAACTTTTAGAATATGTAGATTTGAAAGATAAAAAGGATAATTATCCTAGTCAACTGAGTGGAGGACAAAAACAAAGAGTGGCTATAGCTAGAGCCATTGCCAATAATCCTAAAATACTCCTTAGCGATGAAGGAACCTCTGCTTTAGATCCAAAAACTACAAGGTCCATATTGGAATTGTTAAAAAAAATAAGAGACGAATTAGATATAACTATAGTGATGATAACTCATCAAATGGAAGTAGTAAAGGAAATATGTGATAGAGTTACCATTATGGAAAATGGAGAAGTTGTAGAAGAAAATACTGTAGAAAATCTTTTTAGAGAACCAAAAACAAAAATAGCACAGACTTTTATAAATTCCTTACAGGGAAATATAGAAGAAGAAATCATAAATCCAAATGATTTTAAAGGAAAACTTATTAGATTGAGCTTTTTAGGTGATAGTGCTAAAAGGCCAATTGTATCTAAAGTTATAAGGAATTTTAATATTGATGTAAATATATTATCTGGCAATATTAACAAATTGCAATCATCAAGTGTAGGCCATCTAATATTAGAATTAATTGGAGAAGTTGAAGAAATAAATAAAGCTCTTTCATTTTTAGAGAATGAAGATGTTCATGTGGAGGTGATATAATGGCTGAATTAGTTATACCTTCTTTATTAGAAACTCTGTATATGGTTTTTTTCTCAACAGTATTTTCCTTGATACTAGGTTTTCCACTAGGGATTCTATTGGTAATTACAGAAAAAGATAATATCTGGGAGAAACCTATTTTTAATAAGGTTTTAGGAAGTATTATAAATATACTAAGATCCTTACCATTCATTATTTTAATGATTTTAGTATTTCCAATTTCAAAACTTATTGTTGGAAAAACCATAGGTACAACAGCAACTATAGTACCCTTGTCCATAGCTGCAGCTCCTTTTGTAGCTAGGGTTATGGAAGGAAGCTTGAAGGAAATTGATAAGGGTGTAATTGAATCTAGCCTCGCTATGGGAGCTACGGTTCCACAAATTGTTTGGAAAGTCCTTATTCCAGAATCACTTCCTTCTATCGTATCTGGAATAACCTTAACTATAATAAATTTAATTGGGTATTCAGCAATGGCTGGCGCCATAGGAGGTGGCGGATTAGGTAATCTAGCTATTCGCTTTGGCCTATATAGATTCCAAACAGACATAATGATTGTATCCCTTATAGTCATTATAATTTTAGTTCAGGGAGTCCAATTTTTAGGTAATTACATTTCTTTAAAAATAAATAAAAAATAAATGGGGGAATTAAATTGAAAAAATTATTATCACTTGTATTAATTGTCGTATTATCATTATCAGTATTAGCAGGTTGTAGTACAAAACCTTCAGAAACAAATATAATTAAAATAGGTGTATCACCTGACCCACATGCGAAACTAGTTAGCTTAGTTGTAGATGACTTGAAAGAAGAAGGAATTGAAGTTGAAATTATTGAATTCACAGATTATGTAAAACCAAATTTAGCTCTTAATGATGGAGAAATAGATGCTAACTTTTTCCAACATGAGCCTTATTTCAATGATTTTAAAGCAAAGGAAAAGCTAGACCTAGTATCATTAGGAAAAGTTCATATAGAGCCTATGGCATTATATTCATCTAAATATAAATCTATCGATGAAATACCAGATGGTGCTGAAATAGCTATACCAAATGATACAGTTAATGGTGGTAGGGCTTTACTTCTACTTGAGGCAAATGGTCTAATCAAATTAAAAGACGGCGTTGGATATGAAGCTACTGAAAAAGATGTAACTCAGAACTCAAAAAACCTTAAATTTACTCCTCTTGAAGCTGCCTTCCTTCCTAAAGCTTTAGACGGTATTGATGGTGCAATAATCAATGGTAACTATGCCCTTGAAGGAGGACTTAATCCAGTAAAGGATGGTCTTTTAATTGAAGGTGGAGAATCACCTTATGCTAATCTTATTGCAGTAAGGGCTGGAGAAGAAACTCAAGATAAATTTGTCAAACTATTGAAAGCATTACAGTCTGAAAAGGTTAAGAAATATATTGAAGAAAATTATGAAGGTGCTGTAGTTCCAGCATTTTAGAGAAACAGAGGCAAGGTAAACTTGCCTCTGTTAATAAGTCTTATATAAATAAACTATTTACTTGATTTATACTTTCCCTGAATCTCTATATCTTTTACATTTATTATAAACTGATTATCATAATTGTACATTGGATTATATTTATGCATTGTTCTATCATGCATAATATAACCCTCTCTTACTCCCAAAGTATTATCTATATCATTTTTTTCTACAGGAGTTTTCTCATATAAGAATATTATCTGTACTAACTTTTCTCGATTGTTAGGATTTTCTGCTATAAAAGTTCCAGTAACACTTTCATTTTTAATAGATACTCCATCTATATTAATAGTGTCTCCATATATTTTTATAGGTAATTCAGAGCTCATTTCTTTAATCATACTATTCTTATTTGGATATCCAATTAAAATTAAATTACCTTGTTTATCTGTTTCAGTTAAATCTTTTTCTTCTTTAACCTTCATTTTTGAATCATCATCTTCTTTAACTTTCATACCACTCATATTATCCCTTAATAACATTTGGGTAAACTGCTCAAATATTATTAAATCTTCTTCACTTAAATATTCTGGTTTTACTATTATTACCTCTTCCCCTTCTAAAGCTCTAAGGGCTATACTGCCTATTATCAATCCATTTGTCTTTTCTGATTCCTTCAAATAACGTTTTTCCTGATTTATATAGAAAGCTTCTTGTTCTTCTCGAGTTAATTTAATATCCTCAGGATAGTAATTAGACTCTGTTACTGCAGCTTTCATAGCGTTCTTAATATCTTTTCCTGCCACTTTTTCTATTATGTCTAATAAGTCATTTATGGTTGCATTTTCAAATTCATACTTTTCATAATAAGTTTTTAATATTTTAATAAACTTCTCTTCCCCCACCTTTTGTTTTAAAGATTCAAAAAAAGCAGGTCCCCTTCTATATATAGTTTCTCCATAATCTCCCCAATTTTCAAACTCATCTACGCTACTATTTAGAGGTAATATCCTTGATTGATATATTGAATTTCTTATAGTATAATCTATTCCATTTTCATGATTTTTTCCGTATTCTTTTTCAAAATAGTATGCAGTAGTAAATACAGTTAAGGACTCATCCAGAAAAGGTTCCTCAAATTCATTGTTTCCCACAGCTACATACCACCATTGGTGAATTGTTTCATGAATTGCTGCTTCTATTGTAAAAGGAGCACTTTCCCTTATATTAATCTCCATCAAGTCCCAATACCGTCCCATTTGTATTACCTGAGGGTATTCCATAGCTCCCCCTGCTAGGTATGTTTCTACTATTCTAAGTTCATCATAAGGATATTTTCCTATTGTTTTGTTCATAAACTTTATGGTCTTAACTACTTCATCTAATACCATATCTGCAGTTGCATTCTCTTTTTTGCCTTCCTCTATAAGATAATAGTTGCTGACTTTAATCCCATCTACTTCTTTGGTTTTTACTTTATATTTATCACTCATAAGTATAACAAAATCTCTAACCTTTTCAGCTTTTATAACTATAGTCTTATTTTCACCATTTTCCTTCTCTTCTATTATGGTCCCTGTTGGTGCTACTACCATCTTCTTAGGTACAGTAAGCTCCACATTATAATTTGAAACATCACTATAGTTAGACTCTCCCACAGGATGGTATGGATTTTCATCCCATTCTTTATTCTTCACATTATAGATAGATAATACTGGATACCAATTTGTCAGAGAATAAATTCCTTCTCGATGATGAAAACGATGAGGTCCCTCAGGAACTTTTATAGTGAATTCAATTTTTATCTCTACCTTTTCACCCCTTTTTAATGGTTCTTCCATATTTATTTTTAATATTTGATTATCATCTGTATATTTAGCTTCTTCATCATTAATTCTTACCTTTTGTACCTTAATATAACCTTTTTGCTCCTCTGTTAATTTTGGTGTCTCCTCTCCTTCCACTAGATACATACCACCTATAGATGGTAATGTTTCGTAGGATTCATAGGAATTAGGATAAAGATGAAATACTAGACTATTTAAGTCTGTATTATAATTGTTAGTAAAGACAACCTTCTGTTCTCCCTCTACAGTATGAGCCTCAGTATTCAAAGTAATGTTGATTTCATACTGGGTCAGATTATCTAAATCTGCTGTAAATCCCAATTGAAAACTACTTAATAGAATTACTAAAAGTAATATTACTGATAAAAACCTTTTTTTGTTCATGATATACCCCCCTGTTTTTTTATATGTACTCCTATGTTATCATAAATTGCCTATAATTTTCAAAATATATTTTATATTTGAAATATATTTTGAAAATTACATGGAATAAGAATTAGATAAAAATTACCAAAACTATAAAACAATTAGCTTTGGCAACTTTTAACTATTACATATGCGACTTATATGCCTTAAGCTAACTTTATAGGTTCTTCTAAAGCATATAAATCTAATTTTATTTCAAAAAATATTTAAACCACTTTTCTTTATTTAATAACGGATAAAAGAACATTGAAGTTATTTACATCAATTAGTCCCTTATCAGTTATCTTCCATGTAGGACTTGTTGATAAGGAGAGGAATGATAAATGCATCAATGGTGCATGGATTGTACATCCTAATTCTTTTATGATTAATCCTTCTAATTCTTCTATCTTTCTACTTACTTCATGACCACCTAATTCGTCAGTAATTAATCCTCCAACTGGCAATCTCATTTCAGATATTACCCTACCTCTTTTAGATACCGCTATTCCTCCACCCATTTCTATTACCTTATTTGCTGCTATAACCATATCCCTATAGTTAGTACCTGTTACAAGTATGTTATGGGTATCATGGGCTACACTTTCCGCAAAAGCTCCATCTTTTAATCCAAAGCCCTTTACAAAAGCCTTACCAATTTCACCACTTCGCCCATATCTTTCAATACAAGCAATTGCTAGTATATCCTTTGATACATCAGGTTGGCACACCTCAAGATGTACTTTTACTATATCTTCAAATTTATCAGTTAGATTTTGATCAGGTATTACTCCTATTGCCCTTACTCTAGCAGTACCTCCCTCAGCCAATATCTCTAAATCTTTTTCGTTAATTGGTTCTATCTTAACTGAACTTTTTACCTCTACTGGATAATTATACCTTGGTAAATCTACTAGCAACTCACCCTTCGATGCAACTATTCTACCCTTTAGTATTACCCCTTCAACTTTCATTTCTTCTAAATCACTGATTATTGCTATATCTGCTTGTTTGCTTGGTGCTAATACTCCTACATGGTCTAATCCAAAGTATGTTGCTGGATTTATTGTTACCATTTGTATTGCTTCCACTGGAGATACTCCTTGTTTTATAGTTCTACGAACAATTTCATTCATATGACCTAGAGTCTCTAAATCTGCTGCCACCATATCATCTGTGGCTAATATACATCTTCTCGAATCCATTCCTTCTTCAGTTATAGCCCGGATACATTGGCTCATATTCTTTTGTGTAGAACCTTCTCTCATAAAAAGATAAACTCCTTGTCTAAGCTTTTCAACCGCCTCTGCTTTTGTTGTTGTTTCGTGACATGAGCATTTCCCAGCTGTTGCTATTATATGAGCTGCTAGTTCCCTTCCAAATAGCTCTGGTGCATTTCCATCTACTACCATATTTTTACTTCTTGCATATATGGTTGAAGCTAAAAGGTCTGTTATTACCTCAGGTGTATTTCTATATACATGCTTAGCATTACTAAAACCTTGCAACTCCCCTATTCCAATTATATTTTTATAATTTAGCAAGTCTTCCATATCCTTTGAGCTTATATCATATCCAGCCGTTTCTAAATCTGGTGAGTCTGGGGTAAGAGCTGGAACCACTAAATATACATTATTTGGAACATGGTCTATCTCATCTGCCATGGCCTTCATACCTATTGCTCCTAATGCATTTCCTATTTCATGGGGATCTGCTACTAGGGTTGTGGTTCCTGAAGGTATAGAAAGCCTTGAAAATTCTGTAATAGTAAGCATGCTGCTTTCAAAATGCATATGAGAATCAATAAAACCTGGTGATAAATATTTTCCATCAACATCGATTGCTAAAGTTTTTGGTCCAATTAACTCCTTACAATCTCCTACAACTAATATATATTTATCCTTAATTGCTATATCAGCTTTATAGATTTCTCTAGTAATTACATTGATTACATTTCCATTTAACAATACTGTATCAGCATAATCCTTATCTCCCATTAAGATATCTATTAACTGCCTATATTCTATTGCTTTTTTAAAGTTCTTAGTGTTATCCAAACTTATGCCTCCTCTCTACTTCTCTGATAGGTTTGGTATATCAATATTATCAACTATACCTACAATAGAAGCATCTATAGGTGCATCAAGCTTTTTAGCAGCTATTCTTCCTGCAGTTCCAGTTGTAAATAGCACTGTTTCACCAATTCCCGCTCCTACAGTATCTACTGCAATAATAGGTTCCCCTATGGGTTCCATTTTAAATGTGAGAGGTTGCGTTATCATTAACTTAGCTCCTACTAATTTTTCATCCTTCCTAGTTGCGACTATTGTGCCGACTATTCTACCTATGTGCATTTCAAACCTCCCCTTCTACTTCATTTCAATACTTATTCCTAGTTCTTTTGCTTTATCCCTTGCAAGAGGGGTTACTATTGTGCCTTTATTTAAAACCAATACTTTTTGATTTTCGCCTAATTTGGCTATATCCCTTTCTGATACCAGCTTTTTTACAATTTCATTCGATGTCTCAGAAATATTTGATATATCGTCTTTCAATATATTTTCTTTACTTATTATATTAGGAATACTAATGCTTCCCGATATTTCTATGGCTCCCATTTTAATTATCTTATTTATATGTTCTTCTATTATATTTGAAATCTCCTTTGATTTTGGTCTCTCCCCCATCTGATTTCTAACTATATTAAAGTTTAGATATACTTTTTTCCCATGGTAAAGAAATGACCATATGATATTTGGTATTAAGCTATCTATCATTCCTAAGGATATTTTAGATAATGTATTCATAGTAATATTGGGTCCTACTACTAGCTCGTATTGATTTATTATGTCTTTTAGTTTTCCTATATCTTCTTCACTATATATTCTAGATGGCTTTATCAAATCTATTATCCTTTTAGTATCTAAAAGTCTTTCAGCCATAAAAGAAAATCCTACTGAAATCTCAAAACCATTAAACTTCAAATTCTGAATAAATCCAAGATCATTTAATATATCCATTGAAGAACCATTGATAACTATCAACGCTTTCCCTTTTCCCTTGGAAAAGTCCTGAGCTTTAATTCTATTGGAGATATTATACATTACATTTGAAGTTACTTTATTTTTCGTCATTTAAAACACTCCAAATTATTTTTCGTACTGAGTTAAGATCACTCTTTCTACTTCAGAATGTGGTCTAGGTATTACATGAACTGAATGAAGCTCTCCTACGTTTCTTGCTGCTTCTGCTCCTGCATCTACTGCTGCTTTAACAGCACCTACATCTCCCCTAACCATTACTGTTACGAGACCAAATCCTATCTTTTCATATCCAACTAATGTAACATTGGCTGCCTTTACCATTGCATCTGCAGCTTCAATACTACCTACTAATCCTTTAGTTTCAACTAATCCTAACGCTTGACTCATTATTTTTCCTCCTTATTGTTGTTTTCTTCGCTTTCCTTTTTCCCAGTTGCTCCCTTTACCGTCTTTGCTTCTATTTTTTTCTCTTCTTTTGCTTTTAAGTTTTTAGAAAATTTTTCTATTAACTTATCAATCTCCTCATGAGGTCTTGGTATCACATGACTTGAAATTATTATACCTACTTTGTTTCCTGCTAGTACTCCTGCTTCTACAGCTGCTTTTACTGCCGCTACCTCACCTGCTATATTAATAGTTACACCAACACCTTTGCTTACTCCTATAACCTTCTCTATTCCTATTAATGTTATATCTGCGGCTTTGCTAGCTGCATCTAAAGCAGTTACA
>CAYMGW010000040.1:7957-10903 GCA_964390085.1 uncultured Tissierella sp. | reverse complement strand
GGGCGGATATGATCATTTCATGCTTAAAGAAATCTAAGAACAGCCAGGGGCAATTAAAGAAACCTTGTTAAGAAGACTTGATGAGAATGGAAGAATAGTATTAGATGATATTAAGTTAACAAAAGAAGATTTAGATAAGATATCAAAGGTTTATATTGTAGCCTGTGGTACAGCCTATCATGCAGGTTTAGTAGGAAGATATGCAATAGAAAAATTTGCTAAAATTCCTGTAGAGCCTGATGTGGCATCAGAGTTTAGATATAGAGAGCCATTTATTGATGAAAATACATTGCTTATTGCAGTTAGCCAATCTGGAGAAACAGCAGATACCTTAGCAGCAATTAGAGAGGCTAAGAATAAAGGCGCAAGAATCCTTTCAATCACCAATGTACTAGGCTCATCTGTGGCTAGGGAATCAGATGATGTATTCTATACATGGGCAGGGCCAGAGATTGCAGTAGCCTCAACAAAGGCATATACTACACAGTTAGTAGCTTTATACATGGTTGCACTTCATATGGCGATTATTAAGGAAAGTATTACAGAAGACTATTATTTCGAAATCATTGAAAAGATGAAGGAGTTGCCAGAAAAAGTAGAAGGAATCCTTAAAAAATCTAATGAAATTAAGAAAATAGCAGAAATTATCAAGGATAAAAATAGCGCCTTTTATATAGGTAGAGGTCTTGATTATCAAACTTCTATGGAGGGAGCCTTGAAACTAAAGGAAATTTCCTATATTCATACAGAGGCCTTTGCAGCAGGAGAATTAAAGCACGGAACTATAGCTTTAATAGAAAAAGAAACTCCTGTAATTGCCGTAGCTAGTCAAGACTATCTATATGAAAAAATGGTTTCAAATATACAAGAGGTAAAGGCCAGAGGAGCCTATACTATTGCTATAGTAAAAGAAGGATTAGATAAGAGTTTAAACCATGCTGATGAGACCATCTATATTCCAGAAGTAGATAATATATTAGCACCAGTGCTAACAGTTGTACCTACTCAGCTTCTTGCTTATTATACATCTGTTATAAAAGGTAATGATGTAGATAAGCCTAGGAATTTGGCTAAGTCAGTTACTGTGGAGTAAAGATGAAGATAGGAGGGAAGATAATATATTTCTTAATCTTGTAAATTTTCCGTAGGCTTTGTTTAAAAAACTGAAAGGAGAAAGATTGGGATATGAGAAAAATATCAGTTTTTGTTATAATTATAGTTTTATTATTAATTACGAATGTTAATGTTTTTGCTGCAGATGGAAAGTATGCTATAAAAAACCTTAAAGAAGATACTGTTGTTTTACAAGGGATTAGAGATAGGATATTTCCAAGTGTTTATATGCAAAGATATTGTGATGGGCTAATGGCAAGCCATTTCGATGCTGTGTATTATCATTCTAATGAAGGATTATTTTTGTATTTATATGAATTGATATACGAGGATTCAGAAACATGGCTAACAGAAGGAGTTGTAAATGAAGAAGGCTTAGTGGTCTATTATAACACTATAGAAGAAAGAAAGCTTAGGATAAATAGATTATTAGATGATGGATACATTACTCAAGAAGAAGTCAATAAAGCTACTATAACCAAAGAAATGTTAGCCAATATTCTATATAGGATTTATGGGGAATGTATTCCATTTAAAGGGTCTGTTGATTATACAGATACAGCAAATTTTGCTGTAGAGTGGGCAAGTGAGATAGGTTTACCTTATTTTAATTATAATAGTGGATTTCGTATCTACCCTGATGAACAAATCAATGTAGCTGAATATAGCACTATTATAACTTATGCATATCTTTTTTTACCTAACGTTGGTATGAACGAATACAGAGATGTCAGTGACTTTGTTGATATACATGTAAATGATATGGTATTGAAGTTACGTGAAGAGATTAAAAAACCTAGACTAGGCTACTGGAAAAGGGATGTTATGAATAATGATAAGATAAAAGACTTAGTTAACAAATACCAAGAGAAAAAAAGAAAGGCTGATTTAATAGAGATTCATAATAAATTGCGAGAAATGTATAATTTATTTAATTACCAGGATGACATTGGGTATGTCCGTTATATGTTTACTTTATATAAATAGAGCCGAGAAAGGTATGAAAACATAAGAGATATTACTATAAGGCATGATACATCATATTGTGTCTACTTTAATGACACAAGTCCAAACAGAGCTACTCCGTTTTATGGAGTAGCTCTGTTTTCATTAGTCCTCAACTAATTTTAGTTTACTAGCCAAATTTTTCAGATCATCAGCTAGTTCCGCTAGGGAGTCTGTTGAACTGGCTATTTCGTTCATTGATGCCATTTGCTCTTCTGTAGCTGCCGAAACATTGCCAATTTCCATAACTACTTCGTTTGTAATACTTTCTGCCTTAGACATTGAGTTCGTAGCATTAAGAAGATTGTCTTCAACATTAGTTATTGCCTCAGCGCTTTCATTCATTTCATTTACTATACTATCAATAGTTGATGCTATTTCATCGAAAACTGATTTGGTTTCATTTACTGTTAAACTACCTTTATCAATTTCAGAAGTACTATACTCCATGTTTTTGTTTGCATAAGTAATTATCTTTTGGTTGTCTTTAATTAATTTATTAATTTCATTAGTAGAAGATTTTGTTTGATCGGCTAGAAGTCGAATTTCTTCAGCTACAACAGCAAAGCCTCTGCCATATTCACCAGCTCGAGCTGCTTCTATTGCTGCATTTAATGCTAGTAAGTTAGTCTTTTCAGCTACTTCTTCTATAACTAGAAGTATTCCATCCATTTCTTTAGAGCTAATATTGATATCTTCTAGTGAATCTTTTACTCTTTCTGAACTATCCTTAATATTTGCCATCTGACCAATTACTTCTTCGATAGACTCTTTACCTTTACTAGCGTTAGAGTGAGCTTTTTTACTAAGAGTTGCAACAGCTTTTAG
>CAYMGW010000040.1:5807-7947 GCA_964390085.1 uncultured Tissierella sp. | reverse complement strand
TTGACTCAAAACAAATCCAAAGCTATTGTTTACATTCTTTATTTCATTTGATACATCAAGTATTTCATTTAGTTGAACATTAGCTTTAGTAGTTATATTATTTGCTGCTTCAGCAACTGAATTTGATGATGCATATGATTCTTGAGTGATAGCAGTTAGTTTCATAGCTGATGAAGCTAATGAATGAGATGAACCTTGAATCTCATGAGCAAAAGTTTTCATGTTGTTTATTACTGATTGGATTGATTTAGCCATTATACCAATTTCATCGGTGCTATTTTGAATCTTTTCATCTATGGAAAAACTGAAATCTAACTCAGCTAAACTTTTAGTTTGGTTACTAATATTGACTATCCTATTGGATAAACTTTTACTTATAAGATATGATGATACTATGCCAAATACAAGTGCTAGGATGCCTATTATAGACAGTGAAATATTTAATTTATCTAGACCAGAGAGAATTTCTTTTTCAGTAATATGAACTATAACAGTCCACCCTTTTGATGGAATCGGAGCATATCCTATATATATTCTCTCGCCATTTTGTTTATATGTATCTATTCCAACGTTTTTTTCTTTAATCTCCTGCAATACATGGTCTATCCGTTCTTTTGAATCTTTATCAACCTTACCAATCAAATCTCTAAAATTTATTTTAGTAGTTTCATCTTTTCCATTGATATCTAAGGTTGGATGGGATATAACATCAATATTTTCATCTATTATATAAGCATAGCCAGTTTCACCAACATGTATATCCTGTGCAATTTCATAAAATTCATCTGCATTTTTATATGCTATTATAATTCCTACTACTTTTCTATCGTGCTTTAATGGCGCTGCCATTGCGATATCCACTTGTCCGGATTCTTCTCTATAGAAAGGTGCAGAAAAAGATGGCATACCAAGATTAGCCTGTTTAAAAAACCATTGATCACTAATATTTACTATTTTGTTATTATCTAATCTAAGATTTCCATCTGTATCAGCAATACCAATGCTTGATAAATTAAGCCTGTTTTTTTCTGCCTTAAGATAATCCAGTTTTTCAGTCCATGTATTGTCTACATTGCTTAATAATTCTAAAGAACCAAGGGAACTAATTGAAATTAAATAATTTTTAATTCTTTCATCTATTATAAGACCTGAATCATGGGCTTTATTAAAAAGTAATTCTTTTGATGTACTTACAAGGGAGTTTTTTGCAATTATGTAAGAGGTTAAACCAACTGTTCCAGATAGAAGTACAATAATCAATATGACTGTAAGCAATAATGCCGTGCTTATGCTTTTAAATTTAAATAGTTTATTAAACCAATTAAAATTTAATGATTTAAGGTTTCCAAATATGGATTTCATTATATTACGGATTTTCAAATGTATCGTCTCCTTAGTATGAAGTAAATAATTATTTCTTAACTAATTTTAGCATTAGTATGTTAAGTCTATGTTAAAATTTACCAAGGAAGAGTTAAGTTTATGTAAATTTTTTAGGAGATAAGGACATAAAAAATGCTAATCAATTTAGATTAGCATTTTTTAACTTATTTTATATAACTATCAAAATATCCTTGAATATAAATTATAGGTGTTCCCTTATCTCCACTACCAGAAGTTAAGTCTGAAAGGGAGCCTATTAAATCAGTAAGCCTTCTAGGAGTAGTTCCCTGGGATACCATATTTCCAACAAGCTGAGATTCTTTATTTTCAATATATTTAGATATGGCTGCCTTTAACTCATCTCCTCTTAAATCAGCAAATTCATTATCTGCTAGATATTTTAGCTTTACTTCTGAAGGAGTTCCTTCAAGTCCTGAAGTATATGCAGGAGAAACTACCGGGTCAGCAAGCTCCCAGATTTTTCCTACAGGGTCTTTAAATGCGCCATCTCCATAAATCATAACTTCAACAGTTTTACCAGTTTTTTCTTTAATTGATTCTTGTATCTTATTTACAATTGGTTGACAATCCCTAGGGAATAATTTTATTTTATCCTCTGTTGATTTGTTGGAGCCGAGCAAACCATATTTTTCATTATATCCACTACCATCTATGGAAGATGTAAGAATATCATCAAGACCATAAATGTTTTTTCCACCGTTTTCTTTTAATAATCTTTTAGTTCTAAATCTAGTAT
>CAYMGW010000040.1:0-5797 GCA_964390085.1 uncultured Tissierella sp. | reverse complement strand
TCTAGTATGAATATCACATGCAATTACATTTTTAGTATAATCTAAAATGGTTATCGGATTATTTGAAAATATTATTTCACAATCAACACCATATTCAGATATTATTGATTTGTAATATTCAATATAATCCACTCCAGTGAAAGGGTGTTTGTTATATCCAAAGTATTCTCTGAATTCTTTTTCACTCAATACATCAGTCCAAGGATTTACTCCCTTTACATCAAGTATATCCATATCTACTAAATGGTTACCTACCTCGTCAGAAGGATAGCTTAACATTAAAACTATCTTTTTTGCTCCCTTAGCAATGCCTCTTAATATAATGGCAAAACGGTTACGACTTAGGATTGGGAATACTACACCGATAGTTTCATCACCAAATTTTCTTTTTACATCCTTTGCAACAGCATCAATATCAGCATAATTTCCCTGAGCACGGGCTACAATAGATTCTGTTATAGTAATTACATCCCTATCCTGAATTTTAAAGCCTTCAACTTCAGAAGCCTTTATTACACAATCAACAACCATATCTCCAATGTTGTCGCCTTCTTTAATAATAGGGGCTCTTAAACCTCTAACAACAGTTCCTACTACTCTTTCCATTTACATCGCTCCTTTGTTTAATATCTTCTTTGATATCTTACACTTTTAATATATAATATATTATGGTATAAGTAAAATAGATATATAGTATAATAGATATAAGGAGTGGTTATATGTCTATTCGATTAGAACTTTATAGAATATTTGATAAGGTTGCTAAATGTCAAAGCTTTTCAAAGGCTGCTAATGAGCTTTATATGACACAGCCAGCAGTAAGCCAAGCTATAATGCAACTAGAAGATGAGTTGAAAATCAGACTTTTTACTAGAACTCCAAGGGGAGTAAGACTAACCAATGAAGGGAAAATGCTATTTGAATATACTAATTCTGCAATTAGTTTATTAGATAATGGTGAGAAGAAGATAAAAGAATCAAGAGATTTAAAACAAGGTGATTTAAAAATAGGAGTTAGCGATACAATTTCTAGGTACTATTTACTGCCATATTTGGAAAAATTCTATTAAACTTATCCTAATATTAATCTAAAAATAATTAATCGAACTACAGATGAGCTTCGAAATTTAATAAAATCAGGAGAAATTGATATTGGAATATGCAATTTACCAATAAAAGATAATTCCCTAGACATCATAAAATGTAAGGATATACAAGATGTTTTTGTATTTGGGGAAAGATATAGCTCTTTAATTTCAAAATCTATTACCTATGAAGAGCTTACAAAATATCCTTTAATATTTCTAGATAAAAGATCTAGGTCAAGACAATATGTAGAGGGATATTTATTTTCAAAGGGAATAAAAATAAATCCAGAGATTGAGCTAGGCTCCCATGATTTATTATTAGAATTTGCAAAAATAGGATTAGGATTAGCTTGTGTGGTTAGGGAGTTTTCAGAGGACTATCTGTCTCAAGAAATCCTATATGAGGTTAAACTTGACGAAGATATTCCAGGGAGAGGTATTGGAATTTGTTCACTAAAGGGAGTCTCATTATCTCCTTCATCAGAAAAGTTTGTAGAGTATTTAGTGAAATAATCAGAGCTGTGTTGCAAAGTTAGGGTATTAATAGTAAAATATTAACAAAATATAAACAAGGGGTAATGCAAATGAATTGGTTAAATAAATTTATGGCCGGAAGATATGGTGGAGATCAACTCTCAACCGTACTGGTATTATTGTCCTTATTTTTGACTTTATCTAGCAGGTTAGCAAATATTCCCTTCCTAGCATTTATAGGGTACATACCCTTAGGTATAAGTATTTTTAGAATATTTTCCAAAGACATACCTAAACGTAGAATGGAAAATTACAAGTTTGCAATTTTCATGAGTCCTGTTTATTCTTGGTTCAAGAAAGCTGAGAATCGTTTTAAAGATAGGAAGACTCATAAATATTTTAAATGCCCAAATTGTAATTCAAGTTTAAGACTTCCAAAGGGTAAAGGAAAATTAATAGTTACCTGTCCAAAATGTAAGGAAAAATTTGAGAGAAGAACCTAGTAGGATTAATTTAATAAAGAGGAGCAAGGCGATAAATGGATATTTTTAAAAAAATATGGGGTAAAATTTTATATGGTATTGCTAATATTATTTCCGTACTATTTGATGTATTTATTGGTATTGTAGAATTCACGGTTGGACTTGTGATAAATATTGGGAGAGGGTTTCTTGCGCTTATATCAATGGGTGGCTGTCTATTAATTATGATATTAGGACCAGCCCTATTACTTAACCCCTTAACATTTTTTTCTATATTGTTTCTAATAATATTTCCAATACTAGGAACAAAGTTTGTATCCTATTTAAAATATGTAAAGTACATGATAACAGAATTTCTATTTGATCATGCTGACAATCTTATAAACGGAAAGAAAGCTGAATTTGGTTCATTTAATGAATATGGTAATAAGTACAAAAAAATGGAAGAGGAAAAAATAAGAAGAGAGCAGCAACGAAGGCAGGCGGAAGAGCAGAGACAATGGGAAGAGAGATTTAGACAATGGAATGAGTATCAAAATTCTCAAAGAAGAAGTAGCTATGGTGAATACGGGAATTACGGCGGTTACTATCAAAACACAGGCTATGGAAATACCTATGCAAATCCAAATGTTGAGTTTAAAAACAAATATGAAAAGAGTTGTGAGCTATTGGGCGTCCCATATGATTCAGATAAATATCAAATAAAATTAGCATATAGGAAAAAAGCAAAAGAATATCATCCAGATTTAAACAAATCACCAGATGCAACAACTATGTTTCAACAGATAAACAATGCATATGAATTTTTAAGTGATGCAAATATAGAAAGGTATAAAAATATGATATAACAAAAACTCTGAATTTTTTAAAATCAACTTTACAAGCATTTGAGCATATGATATATTATTGATAATCTCTTTGCATCTGCATAGGTGTTTATTTAAAATAAACTCAATATACAGTACAAACTGAGCAGGCGATGGACTATATATTTTAGTTCGTGGGGCTGGGCAACAATGTTGCAACAGGTATTTAATGAATATTAACCTGTGGGACAGTAGTTTACACTATTTGTTTCACAGGTATTTTTATACCTTTTTAGGGGCAAATAGGGAAAATGCGATGTCATAGAGCTATCTTATATTATATGGGGAGGCTATAATATGAAAAAACCATTTATCCTAATTAAAAACCTTTCAAAAATATACAAAACAGGAGGTGAAACTTTAATAGCGGTTAATAATGTTAACTTAGAAATTAATGAAGGTGAAATTATAACCATACTTGGTCCGTCAGGAAGTGGGAAATCTACATTAATTAATATGATTGGAGGAATTGACCAAGCTGATGAGGGTACCATATCAATTGATGGGCAAGAAATTACTTCTTTAAAATCAAAAAAATTAACTGATTATAGACGTGAAAGTATTGGCTTTGTATTTCAATTTTACAACTTGATTTCAAATCTCACTGTTTATGAGAATGTTGAGGTTGTAGCTGATATATGCAAAAATGCATTTGATATTGATGAATTGCTTGAAAGTCTAGGAATAATTCAGCTTGCAAATCGTTATCCTATTGAATTATCTGGTGGTCAGCAACAGCGTGTTGCTATTGCAAGGGCATTTGTAAAAAATCCAAAGCTATTATTATGTGATGAGCCAACAGGAGCCTTGGATTACAAATCATCACTTGATATCTTAAGGTTAATTAAGGAAATTAACGATAAGTACAACACGACTATTTTGATAATAACTCATAACAATTCAATCGCAAATATGTGTCATAGGACTGTTAGAATTAGTGATGGACGGATTACCCATAATGATGTTAATGAAAATATTATCTCTGTTGACCAGATAGAGTGGTAGGGGTGATTATATGGAGCTTAACAAACGAGTTAAACGTATTTTTCTTGAGCACAAATCAAGCTATATAGGAATGATAGTATTGATTATTTTGTCAACAAGCTGCTTTTTAGGAATGAAAACAGCTACAACAAGCATAGAAAAAAATGTTGCTGATAACAGAGTTCAAGCAAATGTGGAGGATGCAAATTTTAGTTTTTCAAATACTTTAACAAAAAGTGAAATTGCAAAATATGAGAATGATTTTGACCTCGTTATTCAAGAAAACAGAGAAATTGAATATGACTATAAAGGTGCAGTTTTAAGAATTCGTCCAGAACTTAAAGAAATAAATAAAGCGGAATGTTATGATGGCGAGTATCTAAAAAATTCAAATGATATTATGGTTGATAGATTTTTCTACGAGGCGCAAGGTTTATCTTTTGGAGATAAGATATCTATTAATGGAAAAGAATATACTGTTTGTGGTATATTTACAACGCCAGATTATTTATCTCTTTTAAAGACGGAAACTGATTTCATGTCGGACGGAAGCAAATTTGGGTTATGCATGGTTAGTGAAAAAACATTTGAAGAACTTGCAGACGAAAATGAAACCATCAATTACAGCGTAGTATTCAATCAAAACACCAGTGACGATTTCAGAAAAGAACTAGCAAAGGCTGGTATTGTTCTTGATTGGACGGGTAAGGATACAAATATTAGAATCACTACTTTTGATAGCGAAATTAATGCAATAATAATGCTCAGCAATATCGCCCCACTATTTATACTTATAGTAAGTAGTTTAATTATGGCTGTGGTAATTGGACGTATGATTAAAAAAGAATATACATATATTGGAACATTATCCGCCATGGGTTATAGAAAAGGAGAAATAGTTGCCCACTATTTAAGATTGCCTATATTTATTTCTGTTATAGGGTCGATGCTTGGGCTTATTGTAGGTTATTTCTTGACAAAACCATTTACTATGATATCTGCAGTGGAGTATAACATACCAAAAACAACCTATTATTATCAATGGCAGGACATTGCATTGATATTGATAATTCCTATAATACTTAATATATTGGCTGCTCTTATATCGATTATGCAGGCACTTCGCATAAATATTGTTGCATTATTAAAAGCCAATGCAGGTAAAATGAAAAAAGGTGTTCTAACAAATTTCATTCCTCATAAAAAAGGTTCATTTAAGTTAAGGTTTAAACTAAAAGAGATTACATCAAATTTTCCAAGAAGCTTTTTAATGCTAATTGGAATTATTGCATCCTCAATGTTTATTATGACAGGTTTTATATTTAATGGTGCAGTAGAATTTCTTTTTGATAATAGTTTCCATCAGATATTTGGATATGATTATCAATATGTCTTAAATAGACCACTTTATGAGAATACAACGAATGGTGAACCTTATATGGCATCGAGCTTTGATTATAATAAAAATGGAAAGGTTTTAAGCTTTACTGTTTGCGGAATTACTAAAGACTCAAAGTATATCAAGCTATATGATAATTATGGTGACCTTATTGCACAGGATAAAACAGTTATTACTAAAAGTGTTGCTAAGCGTTTAGGAATTAAAGAAGGTGATGAAATTAAAGTAAAGAATAATTCAAACTTCAAGGAATGCAGATTGACAGTCGATGAAATTTGCAATATTCCATACAGTGAGAATGTTTATATGCCACTAAAGGAATTGAACACAATGCTTGATCTACCTGAAAGTACTTATATTGGACTATATTCAAATGAACTTCTTAATATAGACGAAGAGATAGTAAGTGACATTTTAACCATTGAAGATAGTAAGGCAGGATTGGAAACTTCTATTGCTGCATTTAAATCATTAGGATCTAAGTGCTTGATTGTTGGGGATCCT
>CAYMGW010000039.1:0-11013 GCA_964390085.1 uncultured Tissierella sp. | reverse complement strand
ATTTATAATTATCATTAAACCAATCTCCAGCTCTAAGAGATACTGCTATTAGACGCATCCCGTTTTTGCTTGCTGAAGAAACTAGACATCTACCAGACCTGATTGTATAACCAGTTTTTACACCATCTCCTCCATTATATTCCCAGAGGGTTTTATTTTTATTATAAAAATAATTATTTTCTTCTCTATTTGCAATATAGGATTTAGATTTTACGATATCAGCGAATTCATCATGAGAAAATGCTTCTTTTGTTATTAGAGCTAAATCATAAGCAGTGGAATAATGTGAATCATTATGCAATCCATGAGGATTAGTAAAATTAGTGTTTAATGCACCTATTGATTTGGCTTTATTGTTCATAAGAGACACAAAATTCTCTGTAGTTCCTCCAATATGTAAAGCAATAGCCTCTGCAGCATCATTTCCTGACCTTAACATCAAACCATAAAGCATATCCTTCAAGGTAATAATTTCTCCATCCCTTAGGTATATACTAGAGCCTTCTATGCCTACACATTCATTTTTCACAATTACTTTGTCATTAATACTACCATTTTCCAATGCAACTAAAGCTGTCATAATCTTTGTAGTACTTGCCATAGGCATTTTTCTATGTGAATCTTTTTCATAAAGTACTCTTCCAGTTTGACCCTCTATCAAAATATAGGATTCAGCACTTAAACTTAGATTTTCACCATATGCTATACTAGAGCTTAAAACAATTATTAATATTAAAACTATACGCTTATATGTTTTCATTAATAAACCTCCTACTAATCTGCTATAATTTAAAAGAAGCAAGATATCTATCCTGCTCCTAATATGCAAAACAATTTATAAAATTCTACTGCATTTCATTATAATTCATATTTTGTTGTGAATTAGTATTATTGTTTTTGTTAGCAAAGGATTGCTGTAAGTTATCTGCCATTTTCTCAACAAATCCAAATAAATTTGTTAAGGCACTATTACCTTCATCTACTGTTAACAGTTTTATTTGCTCATTACCCACCACAATAAAGCCTACTGGTGATACAGAAACACCTGCTCCACTTCCTCCACCAAATGGAAATTTTTCTTCTGTTAAGGTATCTCTTCTATCTCTATTAAATTCACTACCTCCTGATGCAAATCCAAAAGATATTCTAGACACTGGTATTATTACAGACCCATCTGCCGCATGTACAGCATCACCTACAATAGTATTTACATCTACCATCTCTTTTAGACTATTCATTGTAGTTTTCATTAATCCTTCTATTGGATGTTCTGGCAATACTATCACCACCTTTTCTTTTCTTCAAAATCCTAATGTACGCAGTAATAATATAAACCAAATTTACTTTAATTATACATAGAAAAAATATTTCAAAAACATCCTGATTAAATCTTGGAATTACCTGTATCTCTTTATCATTAATCTTATCTATATCATAGGAGTTAAGGAAATAAGCAAAACCAGCATTAATTATAGCCCAAATAATCCCTACTACTATGCCTAATAAACTAGCATTTTTAAAACCAATATTAATTCTAAGATATAGTTTTCTAATATCACCTTTATCTATAAAATATTTAATGAAATCAATAGAATCTACTTTTGAATTATTACTTTTATGACCTTTAGTTTGCTTAACTTTCTTACTTGTGGAATCAACTTCTTTTTTGATAAGACCAAATAAATAGGTAATTTCTATTAAATATTTAGACTGCTCTGTAAATTCATAGTAAACTTTAAATTGAAATGGTATTAGAAATAGAATTAAACATAATAACAAGAAAAGAAAAACATAAACCATGATATCACTTCCTTTTGGAATCACTATCTATATATTTCCAAAAAAAAGAAAAATAATACTAAATTTAGTATTATTCCTCTGTATTTATATTATCTATATCATCAACAATATCTTTTAAAGGAGGTAAATTTTCCAAACTTTCTAAGCCAAAGCACCTTAAAAAAACATCTGTAGTTCCATAAAGTATTGGTCTACCTACTCTCTCTAAACGGCCCATTTCCTCAATTAATCCTCTTTCCATTAATGTCTCTATTGCCTTATCGCATCTTACACCTCTTATTGCCTCAATATCTGATTTAATAATAGGTTGTCTATAAGCAATAATTGATAAGGTTTCCAATGCAGCAGTTGATAAATTTTTTGCTGTTTTAGGATTAGCTAATTTTTTAATCCATTCAAAATTTTCAGGTCTTGTTCCTAACTGATAAGAATCATTTACCTTTATTATTTTAATTCCTCGCATATTATAGTCAAATTCATCAATCATTTCTTGCATTACTTTAGATAACTCTTTTTCATTTACCTCTACAATAGATTCTATCTCCTTAATATCTAATGGCTCTCCCCAAGTAAATAACAAGGATTCAATTATAGATTTAAGTTCTCTAATATCCATAAATTACTGCTCCTTTTCTATTCTTCTACTAATAATTAAATCAGAAAAATCTTCTTCTTGACATACATTTATATACTTCATCCTAATCAATTCTAAAACCGATAAGAAATATGCTATAATCTCCTTTTTAGTACTTTCTTTCTCAAGCAAAGAACTAAATTTCAATACATTATCTATTCCAAGCTTTTGCTTTATATCTTCTATACATTCCTCCAATGTATATTCTTCTCTTTGTATTTCATTAATATCTAAAACTCTATTCCCCTTATTTCTTTTTTTAATAATATTATTAAGGGATTTTAATAGTAAGTCTATATTTAATCCTTCAAGTTCAAACTTTTCATCTTCAAAATCTATTAAATCCTCTTTTGGCTTATAATAAACTTTAGACTGTATGGTTTCCAATGAGCGTAAATCTTCCACTACATTTTTATACTTTTTATATTCAACTAATCTTCTAACAAGTTCAGCCCTAGGGTCTATTTCCTCCATTTCCAATTGAGTGTCCGTTGGATTATTTCTACTTGGAAGGAGTAATTTTGATTTAATTTCTAATAAGGTAGCAGCCATTACTAAAAATTCACTAGCCACATCTAAATTAAGCTCCTCCATGTGACGAATATACTCAATAAATTGCTCTGCTATAAGGTTAATTGGTATGTCATATATATCGAGCTCTGCCTTATCGATGAGATGAAGTAATAAATCCATAGGTCCTTCAAATGCATCTATTTCTATCTTATAATCCATATATAATACTCCTATCCTATTACCATAATTAATAAATTCAATGCAGCATCTATAACAGGTCCCATTATCTTATCTATAACATTAGTCGCTATGAGAACAATAAGAATTACATATAAATACTTCTCATATTTATAGAAATAATATTCTAACTTCCTTGGAAGTAAAGATGCAACAATTTTAGAGCCATCTAGAGGTGGAAAAGGAAGTAAATTGAATACTCCTAGCATAATATTATACCATAATGTTATAAGTAAGATTTTAAAGACTATAGCATTGGTGATTATATTGAAGGATAAGATAAAACCAAGTACAATAGCAATTATAAAATTTGATAATGGTCCTGCTAAAGACACTAAAATTGTATCTCTTTTTCTATTTTTAAAATTAAATGGATTTATTGGAACAGGCTTGGCCCAACCAAATTTAAATATAAGCAAGAAAAGGAATCCTGTTAAGTCCATATGCTTAAAAGGATTTAAGGTTAGCCTTCCTGAGTCTTTTGCAGTATTATCTCCTAACAAATATGCTGTGAAGCCATGAGCTAGTTCATGAAATATAATAGCTATAAAAAGTCCTGGCAAATTATAAATAATATCCATCTTTATAACCTTCTTTCTTTAACATCTATTATAACATTATACAACCTCGACCTGTTAAAGTCGAGGTTATAAAGTAATCTTTAGTTTAATTTTATCTTCCTCTTAAATAACTCTTTATTGTTCTATTTAGCATATTAAATACATTAGCCTTTTCTATATTAGTTTTAGAGACTAGTTTTATTTTGTCAACTTCTTTACCATCTATACTAACTACAAGTTCTCCAACCTCATCTCCTGCTAATATAGGTGCGTCTATTATATCTGGTAGTACAAGATCTTTAGTAATATTACCTTTCTCTCCTTTTGGTAACAATATATAAGAATCTCTTGAAAGCATAAGCTCTGCTTCTTGCATTTTACCTTTTTCTATAGGTAATGTGGCAATTATATCTCCTTTTTTTCCTATAGTAATAGAGTCATAATTTGCAAAACCATAGTCTAACATTCTTTTTGCCTCATCAAACCTAGTTTGGGAATTATTTGCTCCCATAACTACTGCTATTAATTGTAAATTTCCCCGTTTAGCTGATGCTGATAAACAGAATCCTGCTTCATTAGTTGAACCTGTTTTAATTCCAGTAGCACCTTCATATTCTTTAATTAGTCTATTAGTATTGACCATAGTTTGAATACTAGATTTGTTTTTTCCTACTGCTAAATCATGCATATAGATAGTTAACCATTCATTGACCTTAGAATGTTTTAGTAGTGCTTTTGACATTAAAGCAACATCAAAGGCAGATATATAATGACTTTCATCTGGTAATCCACTGGAATTGACGAAATTAGTATCTTTCATACCCAAAGCCTTAGCTTTATCATTCATCATTTTTACAAAAATTTCTTCCGAACCAGCAATATGCTCCGCTATAGCAACAGCTGCATCATTGGCAGACCTAACAGCAATAGCCTTAAATAAATCTTCTACAGTCTGAGTTTCTCCTGCTTCAAGATAAACCTGGGAACCTCCCATTCTAGAAGCATGTTCACTGACCATTACCTTATCAGTCAATTTAATTCTGCCTGAATTCACTGCTTCAATTCCTAATAATAAAGTCATTATCTTAGTTATACTTGCAGGAGCTAATCTATCATTCTCATTTAACTTGTAAATTATAGCTCCTGTATTAACATCCATAAGAAGTGCAGATTTGGCATTAACTTTTAAGTCCATATCAGCATAAACTCCTAATGGAATAGAAAAGATTAATATTAAAAGCAATAATATAATGGATACAAGTCTTCTTTTCAACCTATTACCTCCATTTCATATGTTTGCTTTTATATTATCCACAAAATTCCTTAGTTATACTAATGATTAATGATTTACAATAATTGGTTATAATTTTAAATATGGTCTATCTCTTTATAGATTAACTTTTTCGTTTCGGTATTTTTATCACCTATAATAAATATCCCTTGTAATATTTCTTCAACCTCTTTAGCCTTTTCTAAATCATCTGCATGAATATAAGCTAACACTTCATCTTTTTCAACTTTATCATCTACTTTTTTATTTAATAAAATTCCAACGGATAAATCTAATTGAGATTCCATAGTTTCTCTACCTGCACCTAGAGCTAAAGCAGCTTTTCCCACTTCTTCTGCATTAATAGATTTAATATATCCTTCTTTAGCACTCTTAACCTCTAAAATATATTTAGCCTTAGGCAATAACTCTGGATTTTTTATATATGAAATATCTCCATCTTGATGCTCAACTAATTCAATAAGCTTTTCATATGCTCTACCAGTATTTACAGCATCAAGCAGCATGATTCTACCTTCTTTTTCATCTTTTGCTTTTTGAGCAAGAACTAACAATTTAGCCCCTAAAACTAAACATAATTCGAATAAATCCTCTGGTCCATGGCCTTTTAGAGTCTCAATAGCCTCTCTTACTTCTAAGGCATTTCCAACAGCTTTACCTAGAGGTTCATCCATATTAGTAACTACTGCTATAGTCTTCCTACCATATGAATTTCCAATTGTAACCATTTCTTCAGCTAAAGCAATAGCGTCATCTATATTTTTCATAAAAGCTCCAGACCCTACTTTTACATCTAGAATAATAGCGTCTGATTCAATAGCAAGTTTCTTACTCATAATGCTCCCTGCAATTAATGATAGATTTTCAACAGTAGCTGTAGCGTCCCTTAAAGCATAGAGTTTTTTATCTGCAGGAGTAATATTCCCTGTTTGACTACAGATAGAAATATTAATATCATTAGTATTTCTCACAAACTCCTCATTACTCAAGGCCACTCTAAAACCTTTAATGGACTCTAGTTTGTCCAAAGTACCTCCTGTATGTCCTAACCCCCTACCAGACATTTTAACAAAGGGAACTCCACAAGCTGCAACCATAGGCCCTAATATTAAAGTAGTTGTGTCGCCTACTCCACCAGTAGAATGTTTATCCACTTTTATTCCGTTTATACTTGATAGCTCAAATGTATCTCCTGAATTAATCATAGCTTTAGTTAAATCTAAAGTTTCTCTTTTATCCATTTTATTAAAGTAGATAGCCATCAATAAAGCAGAAGCTTGGTAGTCAGGAATACTACCATTAGTATAATTTTCAACAAAATAATTTATTTCCTCAGTTGTAAGCGAAAATCCATCTCTCTTTTTTTTGATAATATCATAGATTCTCATAGATATCACTCCAATTATATATTGTTAATTATTTCAATTAATAGTCTTTCAAAATTGTCTTTTACTTTCATAGATGTCTCTACAACTTCTTCATGATTAAGAGGTTGATCTAATATTCCTGCCGCCATATTAGTTATACATGATATCCCTAATACCTTAATACCTTGATGATTAGCAATAATCACCTCTGGAACCGTAGACATTCCCACTGCATCAGCACCTAAGATTCTTGCTAATTTTACTTCTGAAGGTGTTTCATAGGTAGGTCCAGTAAACCACATATAAACTCCTTCTTTAAGATTTAATCCTAATTTTTTACCTACTTCTCTTGCTATACTAATATATTCCCTGTTATAAGCCTTTGACATATCAACAAATCTTGGACCTAGGTCCTTTAAATTCTCTCCGATTAAAGGATTTTGTCCTGTAAAATTAATATGATCACGAATAATCATTAAATCACCAGGTACAAATTCAGTATTTACACCACCAGCTGCATTAGTAACTATAAGACTATCTATTCCAAGCTCAATCATTACTCTAATTGGAAAAGTAACATCTTTTAAAGGATAGCCTTCATAAAAATGAAATCTTCCTTGCATGGCAACAACAGTTTTTCCCGCTAGCTCTCCAATAACTAATTGTCCAGCATGTCCTTCCACAGTTGACCTTGGAAAACTAGGTATATCTTCGTATTTAATTATAACAGGATCTTTAATCTGATTTGCTAAACTTCCTAATCCAGACCCCAATACTAAACCTATTTTAGGTAAATAATCTGTTTTTGAAATTATAAACTCAACAGATTCCCTAATATTTTTCATATAATCCATTGTATCTCCTCCTATGCCCTTGGATGCGATTTTTTATATACCTCTCTTAATTCTCTATCATCTGATGCAAATGAATATATATGTGTGGTAGATACATCAGAATGTCCTAACATTTCCTGAACAGTTTTAATGTCTGCCCCATTCTCTATTAAATGAACAGCAAATGAATGTCTAAGAGTGTGAGGCGTTATTGACTTATCTATATTGGACTTTTTAGTATACTGTTTTATTATTTTCCAAAACCCCTGTCTCGTTAGCCTGCTCCCACTATAATTAATAAAAAGTGGTTCATTCCTATCTCCAATTTCCTCAGGTCTATATATGGCTATATAATGGGTTAATGCATCTAGGGCTAAGCTTCCAATAGGTATAACTCTTTTATTATTATCATTTTCCTTAACATTAAGTAACCCCAATTCTAAATCAACATCATTAATATTAAGAGATATTATTTCTGATACCCTAAGGCCTGCTGCATATAATAATTCAAGCATAGCCTTATCCCTTGAGCCCTTAAAATTGTTTTGTTTTGGTTGTGATAATAAAAGACTAACTTCTTCTGTAGTTAAAATAGATGGTATTCTTTTTTCAGGCTTTGGAGATTTTAAATTTAATGTTGGGTCTTCTTTTACCATATTATTATTTAATAAAAATTGAAAAAAGCATCTAATTGAAGCTAAATTTCTAGATATAGTAGAAGTTGATTTTCCATTTTTCTGCAAGCTTAGTAAATATGTAATAATAATAGTTTTATTTGTTTCTTTATACTCCAAAATATCATGCTCTGAAAGGTATTCCTTAAACTGTTGAACATCTCTGATATATGCTTCTAAAGTATTACTTCTTAGTTTCTTTTCATTCTTAATATAATCTAAATAATTTATCATAATCCTATCTGACATAATACTTCTCCTTTGTAACGATTTTAAAAATGCTATAAATTAAATTTAATTAAATTTAAAAAATACGGAGTAAAAAACCCTTCTATAAAACATCCAACTAAAACGATTATAAAAAATAATAAAATCAAAATTGAATAGTCCGTTATATCTCTAGAATATATCCTGCGGCCTTTACTTTTTATATTATATAAAGAGCAGGATAATCCTACTGCTCCTATTGCTAAAAAACCAGGTATAATTATTAAATAATGAGGTAAAAGACCAGATAAAGCAAATACAAATCCTTTTATTCCAAATTCCTTAACTAAAAATCCAACTGTAAATCCTATTGCTGCACCCTTCCAACAAAGAATTATAGGTATAATTAATATGCCTAAACTAATAAGTCCCATAATCCAAATAATTAATACTATCTTAATATTAGAAAATAAAGATAATTTAAATACATCGATAGACCTATAGTTCTCCTCTTCAATATATTTAAAAATCCAACTAAAATGATTAACAATTTTTAAGTTTTCTTCAGCATTTAATCTATTAATAATTATGGCACCAGCGACTATACCAATTACAAAAAAAATAACTAATATAAAATATATAATAAAATTGTTCTGAAAATGTTTTTTACTTAAGTTTTTGACTCTTATAGATATCAATGATCTTTCCCCCTTTTGTATACAAGCCTTATAGAAATATTATGCTAAAAAGGAGGATATTATCACTTATTGTTTTTTATCTATATATTTTTTTGCAAAATTAATACCTATAATAGTTTTACTATCTACTATTTCTCCTCTTTCAATCATTTTAATAAGATCATCGATATTATACTTTTCTATCTCAATAAATTCTCCACTATCTGGAGTAGGTTCTCCTGCTATTAAATCAGTAGCTAAAAATAAATATATTTTTTCATTTGAAAAACCTGGTGAAGTATAAAACTCTAATAAATACTCTATCTTTTTAGCTTCAAATCCAGTTTCTTCTTTTAACTCTCTTATTGCAGTTTCTCTGGGCTCTTCATTTAATTCTAATTTACCTGCTGGAATCTCTAATAAAAATCTTTCAACAGCTTTTCTATATTGTTTAACCAATACAATGGAATTATCATCAGTTACAGGTATTATGCCAACTCCTCCTGGATGCTCAACTATTTCTCTTTTGGAATACTTCTTATCGGGTATTTCTACTGTATCTACTCTTAAATTAAGAAGTTTTCCTTCATACAACTTATCAGATTTCATAGTTTTTTCTTCAAATACCATATTATATCCTCCCTTCTTAAAATAAGTTTGCTACATAATTTCCTACTGCACCTAAACTAGTAAAATAATCTATATCATCCTCTATAGTTCTACCCATAGAAGTTGTTTTTAAATTAAACTCATTCATTGCCATAACGATTTTTTCTCCATTTTGAAACATAATATTATGTTTTTCTTTAATCCCCGATTTTTCAATCTGATTAATAATAAAATCCTGCTTTTCTTTTTCTAAATAAGGTAAAATTAAATTAGAGCTAGTATTTGTAATTTGAGACAATGTAGTAATAGTATGATGACTAATGCCCCAATGCCTATCTCTTTTATCTTTAAAGCTAATCCTTGGTACAGCAACTGGCATTCCACCAAGATTATTTATGGCATCAATTATATACCCTTGTTCTATGCCAGTAAATCCATATTTTGTTCCACTACCTACAATTCCTGGCCCCATAGATATTATAGTTACATCACCTTTAAGTATTTCTTTAGCAGCAATTAATCCAGTATATATATTAATACATTCTAAATCTCCACCAAATGCATGTCCTATAGTGATAGTATTATTTAAAATTTCTTTATCCTTTAATTCAAGAACAGTATTACTAAAATATAAAGGTAAAGCACCTCCATCAGTCATAATATAATTAATTTTTATATCTTTATTTATATATTTAATCATAGCGCTAATGGGAGCAAGCATACTGTGTAAAGTCGCTACAATAAATATATGATTGTCTAAAGATTCAAATCCATTGAACAAATCATGATAAGGGCTATTACCTTCTTCTGCTGCTAAACATTTCATTTGATAAGGAGTATATCTTAACTTCATTATATGCCCAGGGCCTTTAAGATCCATAGATTTATTTCTATAGTTGTACATGACAAAATGATATCCACCTGTACCTAAAGATAGCTCAACAGCAGTAGTATTTAACACAACTTCATCTTCTACTTTAATATCACCTGTAAAATCCTTGTAATTTGCAGCCTTATAAGTATTACCTTCAACATTAACATTAACTATAGTTAAATGTTGAGCCTCTCTAATTATAGAGGTCACAACTCCATTTTTATAACTAATCAAACTAGTCACTACCTTCCAATATTATCTAAAAACTTTAAAAATCTATTATTATCGATTACTTTAGAAAAAGAAACCTTTTCAGCTATAATATGAAAAATTATCAGCAGAGCTAAAATTATATTTTTGACCATAAAATTAAAATTCATTGCAGCATATATTCCTAGAGTAAATCCCAAAGTGTTAGAGCCTACATCTCCCATCATAACCTTAGCTTTTAAGTCCAAGATTATATATGGAATAAGTATTCCCAAAAAAGAAAATAAAATATAATTGCTATCTTTAGTAAAATTAGCCATTATAAAAACTAAAGAAATAATTATAAATAACTTAACTGCTCTACCAGGTCTCAAATCAAAAAGATTAATAAAATTGGTAAATAACCCAATTAATAATGAGTTAATAATAAAATCCTTTAATGAGTTAGAAATATAAGAGCTGACAACTAATGCAATAAAGAAACCCAAGAAAGCCTTTATTGCTCCCGTAGTAAGAGTACCCTTAAA
>CAYMGW010000038.1:9005-11208 GCA_964390085.1 uncultured Tissierella sp. | reverse complement strand
TATTGTATTTATTATATAATAAAATTTACATGTAATACAATAGTTTCTATGCAAATAGGCAATTATATTTATATGCAACTAGCTAATTTAGTTAAGTCGCAGAAATGTATACATTATTATTGAGGTGGCAAGAATGAGCGAAATTAAAAAAACATTAAATTATAAAGATGTGGGACTAAGAATTAGATCGGAAAGAGAAAAACTAGGATTATCTAGAGAAAAATTTGCAGAAATAATTGGATTATCATCATTTTATATTGGTCAACTTGAAAGAGGAGATCGTAAAATGAGTGTAGACACATTAGCAAACATATCTATTTATTTAAACGTATCTGTGGATTATCTTCTATATGGATATACTTATTATATGGAAAATATATCTATCTTAGAAGCCTTTGATGACATTTATAAAGAATCTATGGATGATGAATTAAAAGAGCTATTGAATATCCTAAAGGGTAGTTCTAAAGAACAAATATCTCTCATAAAAGATATTTGTAAGCTTATTTTACCCTCTATTAAAAAATAACTATGGAAATATTAAATAAGAGAGAATATATTTCCTTCATTTGACTTTCTTTGACCTTTGTCTTAATTTAAAATGTATTTTAGGGAAAAATCAATATACTTATTATTTACATAATTAATTTTCTTCTGATTTTTCTTCTTCCTGTAGATAATATTGAATAATAAGTTCATCCAGCTCTTTACTTATTTCAATTATATTTTCATGAATAGTTTCTTTGGATTCTATCTCTTTATGCAATTTTTCCCTAACTTTATTTATCTTTCTCTTCATATTTTCCCTCCTGTATGAAATTATATTATTATCATTATAAAGTAAAGTATATATACGTACAATAGTTTTTGTAATATTTTGAAAAATATTTACGACAAAAAACAACTTATATTTCTTGCGAAAATATAAGTTGTTTTTTATTTCTTATTTTATATATTTATCTATGATATTTATAATTTCTTCTATCTTTTCCTCACCCTGCTCTTCTCCCTCTAATATTGCAGTGGTTACGCAGGATCTTATATGTCCATTTAATACATCTATATTTGCTTTTTTTAGAAGTCCAATGGCAGATAGGATCTGTGTAGAAACATCTACACAGTACCTATCTTCTTCTAGCATTTTTATTATGCCATCTATTTGCCCTCTAGCAGTTTTTAATTTACTTGCTGCCCTTTTTTTACCTTCATTCATCTAATCACTACTTTCTACCTTATTTCTATTAAATCATATCCTGCATCATCTATAGCTCCTTTTATAAGGATATCATTTAAACCTTCTCCTTCAACTTCTACTTTTTTAGATGCTAAGTCAACCTCTACCTTTGATACTCCATCTAATTCTTTTAATGCATTTTTTACTGCCTTCTCACAATGTCCACAGGACATACCTTCTACTAATAATGTTTTTTTCATTTTCTTTCCTCCCCATTAAATTTAGTGAATAACTAATTTTATAGTGAATAACTAATAGTGAATAGTTAATAGTTGAGGAAGCTTCGAATAAATTCGAAGTTTTTTTCTTAAAGTCCCCAAAGCTTCACTTTTAACTCTTCACTGTTCACTATTAACTATTAACTGAATTTCTTAAGTCTTAGTGAATTTGTAACTACAGATACTGAACTAAATGCCATAGCTGCACCTGCGATCATTGGGTCTAAGAATCCTAATGCTGCAAAAGGAATTCCTATACTATTGTAGAAAAATGCCCAAAACAAGTTTTGTTTAATGGTTTTCATAGTTCTATGGCTAAGCCTTATAGCCGTAACAACTCCAGATAGCTCACCACTCATAAGAGTGATATCTGCTGCTTCCATGGCCACATCTGTACCTGTCCCTATGGCAAATCCTACATCTGCTGCTGCTAAGGCTGGAGCGTCGTTGATGCCATCTCCTACCATGCCTACATGCTTGCCTCTAGATTTAATTTCCTCTACTACCTCTGCTTTGTTTTCAGGCAATACTTCTGCAAGTACATTAGTTATGCCTACTTCCTTAGCTATGGACTTAGCTGTTCTTTCATTATCTCCTGTTATCATATATACATCTAAACCCATGGATTTTAGTTCTTCTATAGCTTTCTTTGATGTTTCCTTAATTTGATCTGCTACTGCTATTATACCAGATAGTTTATTATCTAAAGATAGAAGCATTGCAGTTTTTCCTTCTTCTTCCAACCTTAATA
>CAYMGW010000038.1:2226-8995 GCA_964390085.1 uncultured Tissierella sp. | reverse complement strand
GAACTTCTTCTCTATTTGTTATAGAAATATTATTATCAGCCATTAGCTTTCTATTACCAACAAGTACTTCTTTTCCTTCAAAGGTAGCTTTAAGTCCTTTACCTGGAATTGCCATAAACTTTTCAGGCTCTGATAGTCTTAATAATTCTTCTTCACCTTTTTTTACTATAGATTGACCTAGAGGATGCTCTGAAGTTTTTTCTACTGAAGCAGCTATTCTAAGGATTTCATCTTTATCTATATCATTAAAGGAAATGATATCTGTTACTTCTGGCTCACCTTTAGTTATTGTACCCGTTTTATCAAATACTATTGTATCCATTTTGTGAGCTCTCTCTAAATGTTCTCCTGATTTAATTAATATTCCATTCTCAGCACCTTTTCCAGTTCCCACCATAATAGCAGTAGGTGTAGCTAATCCCAATGCACAGGGGCAGGCTATAACTAAAACTGCGACTGCATTTATAAGTCCAACATTAAAATCTCCCTTAATAAGGTAGAATCCTAAAAATGTAGCTAATGCTATAACAACTACTATTGGAACAAATATACCTGATATCTTATCTGCTAGTCGTTGAACTGGTGCTTTAGACCCTTGAGCATCTTCTACAAGTTTAATTATCTGAGATAATACCGTATCCTTACCTATTTTAGTTGCTCTAAACTTAAATGTACCAAATTTATTTATTGTAGCACCTATGACTTCATCATCTACAGTTTTATCTATTGGCATGCTTTCCCCTGTAATCATGGATTCATCTACAGCTGAATTTCCCTCAACAATAATACCATCTACTGGAATTCTTTCTCCTGGTCTAACTACTATAACATCTCCTATTTCTACCTTTTCTATAGGTAGAGCCATTTCTACTCCATCTTTTATTATTCTAGCTGTCTTTGGCTGTAGTCCCATTAATTTTTTTATGGCTTCTGATGTCTTACCCTTTGCAACTGCCTCAAAGGTTTTACCTAAAAGAATTAGAGTTATAAAAACTGCCGAAGCTTCAAAATAATATTCATGAACTCCTATTATAAGATTATATATACTGTAAAAATAAGCTGCTGATGTTCCCATTGATACAAGAACATCCATATTAGCTCCTCCACCTCTTAAAGAATTATATGCTCCTTTATAAAATCTATAGCCTATAAAAAATTGTACAGGAGTTGCAAGAATTAGCTGGAACCATCCGTTGGTTAAAATGGTGTGAATTCCAGCCATATGAAAGAACATAGCTGAAAACAAAGGCAAACTAAGTATTGCGGAAATAATGAAGGAGGTCTTTAGGGATTTAATTTCCTTTTCCCTCATCTCCTTCTCCCTATCTAAATCTCTTTCTACTTCTATCTCTGCCTTATACCCTGCTTTTTCTACTGTCTTAATCAAAACATCTTCATCTATTACACCAGATGGATACTCTATTATAGCCTTGTTAGTAGATAAATTTACAGTAGCCTTAACTACTCCTTCTAACTTGTTTAATACTTTTTCTACCCTTGTAGAGCAAGCTGCACAAGTCATACCTTCTACTATTAAAGTTTTCTTAATTAGGGGAACTTCATATCCTGTTTTCTCTATGGTTTTAATTAGCTCCTCTGGTTTTACCTTATCTAAATCAAATTCAATAGTTGCCTTATTTGCCAATAGGTTTACTGCTGCAGATATTACACCTTCTCGCTTTAATAATGCTTTCTCTACTCGGCTAGAACAAGCTGCACAGGTCATACCAATTACATCTATGTTAATTTTTTTAGCATTCATTATATCACTCCTTAATTTTCACCCCCTCCCCCTGGGGGGTGTGTTTATATTATATAATTAGTTATATCATTTGTCAATAAAATTATTTTATATAATTTTCAAAACAAAACAGAAGAAATACCTATGCTCTGGATACTGGACAACCTATATCCTTGTGTTATTCCTAAATTATATATTGTCATAATTTCAAAATTATATTATACTATTAATATTGATAACGATTATCATTATAATTTATGTACATATATGGAAGGATGATATTTATGAATACTTCAACTCTTGTTTCTTTAAAACCCAATGAATATGGAAGAGTTAGAGAAATTTCAGGATGCTGTAAAGCTAAAAAAAGATTATATGAATTAGGACTTCATAAAAATGCATATGTTAAAGTAATAAAAAATGATTTTGGTCCTCTTATTATCAATTTATCTGGTAACAAATTAGCATTAGGTCGTGGACTAGCTTGTCACGTTATAATAGAGCGTTAATTTTTTTGACATTAACTGATAATGACTATCATTTATAAGGGAGGAATTTTTTTGAATACTATTGCTCTTGTAGGCAATCCAAATAGTGGTAAAACCACATTATTTAATGCTCTAACTGGTTCCAATCAACATGTTGGCAACTGGCCTGGAGTTACTGTTGAAAAAAAAGAAGGAAAATTTAAATATAAAGGTGCTCAATATAATGTTGTTGACTTACCTGGCACCTATAGTCTTGGGGCTTATTCAGAAGATGAAGTAGTTGCTCGTGATTATATACTTAAAGGAAATCCAGATATTGTAATTAATGTAGTAGATGCTACTAATATTGAAAGAAATCTATATTTGACAACACAATTAATTGAAATGGGCGTTAAGGTTGTTATAGCTCTCAATATGATGGATGAAGCTAAACAAAAAAACATTGAAATAGATTTAGATAAGCTTTCTAAAGAATTAGGTGTTCCAGTAATACCTACTATTGCTTCTAAATCTAAGGGCCTTGAGACATTGATTGATCAGTCTATTCAATCTGCTAAAGAAAGTCAAAATTCTAACTTTAGATTTAGCTATGGTGAGGATATTGATAAAGAAATCGAAAATATTAAATCTATACTTGGTAATTCAAATTTAGAATATCCAACTAAATGGGTAGCTATGAAGCTCTTAGAAGGAGACCAAGAAATTTATAGACTTATAGAAAATAATGGCCCTGCACCTATTAAAGAGAGACTTGTTTTCTTAGAAGAAAAGGCTACGGAATATGAACTAGAAATTGTAGATAAAAGATATGATTTCATTGGTAATATCATAAATAAGTCTGTCAAAAAACCTTCTGAAAATATAGAGACTATAACTGATAAAATCGATAAAATTGTCACTCATAAATATCTAGGCATCCCTATATTTGCCTTGATTATGTTTGTAGTATTTCAGTTAACTTTTGTTATTGGTGGCGATATCCTTGGTGGATATGTAGCAACTCTAATAGAAACTATTGGAGAATATGTGGTCAATCTATTAGCCATAATCAATGCTCCAGAATGGATTATATCTTTTATGTCTGAAGGTATTTTTGGTGGAGTAGGTGCTGTATTTGAATTTATACCTCTTATTACTGTATTATATTTCTTCATAGGTATATTAGAAGATACAGGGTATATGGCAAGGGCTGCCTATGTTATGGATGGTTTAATGAGAGCTCTTGGTCTTCATGGCAAAACTTTTATTTCAATGATAGTAGGATTTGGCTGCAATGTACCTGGTGTGATGTCTACTAGAACATTGGATAATAAAAAGGACAGAATGATAGCTCTTTTAATAAATCCATTTATGTCCTGTGGGGCAAGACTACCTATTTATTTAGTATTTATTGCTGCTTTCTTTCCTAATCATGGTGGAATAGTATTATTCTCAATTTACGCTTTAGGTATAATTGTGGCTTTAATAGTAGGTAAAATATTTTCAAAAACATTATTTAAAGGTGAGTCCTCTCATTTTATAATGGAACTACCGCCTTATAGATTGCCTATATTTAAGTATGTTGTAAGAGATATGTGGGATAAAGTATGGGACTTTCTACAAAGAGCTGGAACTATTATATTTGTAGTAGTCTCTCTTCTTTGGATACTATCAGTATTACCTTTTGGAATAGAGCCTTATAGTCAGGAAAGTATATTAGGCAAAATAGGTACCTTTTTAGCCCCTATATTTATACCTGCAGGATTTGGCACTTGGCAAGCTACTGTTAGCTTATTTGCAGGTATAGCTGCAAAAGAAGCCGTAGTAGCTGTTTTAGGTATGGTTTATGCTGGTGTATCTGAGGGTTCTCAGCTGGTTAGTGCTTTACAAAATGTATTTACACCATTAACTGCTATTTCATTTATGGTTATGACCCTTTTATATACCCCTTGTGCCGCAGTAATAGGTACTGTGAAGAAAGAAACTAATTCTACTAAATGGGCAATATTTATGACAGTTTATCCTTTTATCATAGGTTGGATAGCTGCAGTGCTTATTTATCAAGTTGGTAGATTGTTAGGTTTTTAGGAGGAATTTTATGCTTAAAAATATTTTAAAAGAAATATCTGAAGCAAAAATATTTTCTATCTCTTTAATAGCAAATAATTTGAATATATCAGAAGCATTAGTTGAGGATGCTGTAGAGCAGTTATTGCGAATGGGATATATCGTTGAAGATATGGGTTCCCCTACCTGTGAAACTAAATGTAGTGGTTGTTCAATGAAATCTCTCTGTAAAGTAGTGCCAATAAAAACTGTTAGTATCACAGATAAAGGAAAAAAGTTATTAGAGAATATATGATTATTAAACTTCAATGGAATAAGATGAATTTCCATTGAAGTTTTTTATAACGAATAGGAAAGTTCTACTTTATTATTTTATTTAATTTGAACTTTCCGTCAATGAGTTTCAAGAAAAGCTACCTCTAATTCTTTTTAGTAGCTTTTCTTATCATTTTATGTTTAAATAAAAAAAACTGGGTATAATATAAATACATACATCACTAAAATATTTCATTAAAGTACTTGACTAAAGCATTGAAGTGGTGTATAATTAAAACAAATAAAACTTTAGCTATTTCCAACCTAACTATTTAGCAGTTTGTTGGTTAACAGTAGTAAGAGTTAAGTATTATCATCAATAAGTATTGATTGGGGAAAATCGAATAAAAGATTAATTAGTAAATGCAGAAAATTTTCTGTATAGTATCCAAGCTTCAAAGATTGGAAATGCGGAAGCGTAAAGAAGCTTCTGACAGAAAGAATATATTAAATTCTCACAGAGATGTTAGTGGTATAGAAGTATAGAAAATGTTGTGGTAAGTTTTTCAACCCCTCATTAGATCAAAATTAAGGAGTGTATCAAAAGATTGAATTTGGAAATTGAGCAAAATTTGTTAGGTTGGAATAGCTGCAAAAAGTTTTATTTTAAATGATGGGTAGTTTCTAAAAAGAGTAGAAATTACCCATCTATTATTTTTTGTTAGCTTGATTTATTGAATTTTTATTATTATAGGTCTATAATTAGGGTAACGATATATAAAAAGGAGAGTACAAATGATAAGTTTAGATTGGAAAGAGAGAAAAAATCTTACTATGTTAGCAGATTTCTATGAATTCACCATGGCTAACGGATATCTAGAAAACGGCATGGGAAATCAAATCGCATATTTTGATATGTTTTTCAGGACCATCCCAGATGATGGTGGATTTGCTATTATGGCTGGCGTTGAACAGCTAATAGAATATCTAAGAAATCTTAGATTTGACGAAGAAGATATTGCATATTTTGAGTCCAAAAAGATATTTAGTGAAAACTTTATAAACTATTTGAAAAACTTTAAATTTGAATGTGATGTATGGGCTATTCCAGAGGGCACTCCTATCTTCCCTCAAGAACCTATAGTAGTTGTAAGGGGCCCTGTGGTGCAAGCTCAGCTTGTAGAGACCATGGTTTTGTTAACTATAAACCATCAAAGCTTAATTGCTACAAAGGCTAATAGAATTGTTAGAGCTGCAGACGGCAGATCTGTTATGGAATTCGGTTCTAGACGTGCTCAAGGCTACGAAGGTGCTATCCTTGGTGCTAGAGCTGCTTATATTGGTGGATGTATTGGAACTGCCAATACTATAGTTGATAGAGATTTTGATATCCCTGCCCTGGGGACAATGGCTCATAGCTGGGTACAGATGTTTCCTAGTGAGTTAGATGCTTTTAGGGCATATGCTAAAATTTATCCAGATAACTGTACTCTTCTAGTGGATACTTACAATACATTAAAACAAGGTGTCCCAAATGCAATAAAGGTATTCAACGAAGAAATATTACCTCGTGGTTTTAGACCAAAGGGCATTAGAATTGATAGTGGAGATATTGCTTATCTATCTAAAGAGGCTCGTAAGATGCTTGATGAAGCGGGATTTGAGGATTGTATGATTGTAGCGTCTTCAAGTTTAGACGAATATGTTATTAGAGACTTATTGATTCAAGGTGCAAAAATTGACTCCTTTGGTGTTGGCGAGCGACTTATAACTGCAAAATCTCAGCCTGTCTTCGGTGGAGTCTATAAATTGACTACAATAGAAGAAGATGGAAAACTTATACCAAAGATAAAAGTTAGTGAAAATGTAGGCAAAATAACTACTCCAGGCTTTAAACAAGTTTATAGATTATTTGATAAAGCCACAAGCAAGGCTATTGCTGATGTAATTACTTTACATGATGAAGAGATTAATGAAAATGAACCCTATGAAATCTTCCATCCTTTATATACATGGAAAAGAAAAACTTTAGAGAACTTCTATGCTAAAAAACTTTTAGTGAAAATATTTGAAAATGGTAACTGTATTTATGAGAATCCAAATATTCACGATATAAAAGCATACTGTAAAGAACAACTAGACTTAATGTGGGATGAAGTTAAAAGATTCGAAAGACCTCATAGGTATTTTGTAGACTTATCTCAAAAGCTATGGGATATTAAGGATCAATTATTAAAAG
>CAYMGW010000038.1:0-2216 GCA_964390085.1 uncultured Tissierella sp. | reverse complement strand
ACATAAATAGTGATGCGTCAGGGCAACCAATAGCTATGACACTGACAGTTCTCTTGTCGCAGAATTTTGCGACAGGAGAACCGTCCCCCTGTCGCATTATAATTTTTTATATAGACTTCCCATTTCCTCTACCATATTTTTATCTACATCCCCATTGCCGTATCTACTGTCTATATAGATTTTTCTTATTCTTTCTATTCCTTCTTCATAAATTTCTTCAGCCTTTTCATTTATATCTAAAGAAGTGTCTGTTTTTAATACTTCGACTTTTTTCTTATTTAATTTTTCAAGATATCTTCTATAGTAATATCTTATTTGTTCATTTAATTCTTTTGGATATTTTTCTCTAGAAAACCTTCTTTTCTTTTTCTTAGGCTCTTTTATGTATTCTCTTTCCTCAGTATACTCTAGCCCCTTATAGCTTCTATCTCCTACCTTGATAATTAATTTATATATAATGTAGATTATAAATATAATCAATAGAATTTTCATTACTGTCCTAGTGGATGAATAATATATTTCATACATTTCTTCCACAGGAGGAGACTCCTTTCCAAGCATATCACCTAATAATTGTTCTAAAGCACCATTCTCTATTGCCTTACTCATCAGATAAGATATAATTTTATTTACCATGCCTCCAATAATAACTATGGGGTAATATAATAGCTTCATTATTATATCAATAAAGAATAAATATGTTTTCTTAATCATAAAAAACATAAAGGTTCTCAAATTATCTAATGTAACTATGAAGGATATAACAGATATCATCCCTATATACCTATAGTTTACTTGTCTTATCTTTTTCATATCCATACCAGATTCAAGATGTCTAATTGACCTTACTAATATAATTGTAGTCATTAGGTATATTATAATAAAGGGTACACTAAAGTTAATATAATTATAAAACCCTCTATTCATCAATGCTAGAATACATACTGCACCATACATTATATATGTCTTTTTTAATTTGCTAATATATTCGTCATAGTTGCCCTTCATTAAGGATTTTGTCATATAAATATAGATAAGTATGGCAGTTATAACTAAAAAATAAATGGATGATGCACTGTGATAAAAGAGCAATGGTCCTAAGAAAAGTAACATAATCATTTGATATCTCTTTGATTTTTTATGATTTAGAGCAAATATATAGGATACAATAATTGTCCAAAGGAAGATTATAAATATTTCATTAATAGAAGCAAAGGAAAAAAATATTAATAGCAAAGAGTATATAAATGACACTATGGATATTATTTCAAGTAAAATTATTCCCGCCATTTAATCACCCCTAAACCTAATTATATTCTTATTTAAATCCTCTAAATACTCATCATTTACAGATATGACTACGGTCTTATTTACAGCTCTACCTAATACATTGATGGGTTCTATATAAGACTCTAATATTTTTGGTGTAATAACTACGGCTGTAGTATAATTTCCTTGTTTCCTGCTAATATCCTTTAGAGTTTCTTCAAAGGTTGATGATATTATATAATTTATACTTCCTAATATTTCAAGAAAATGATAAAGATGATTAGCTCCTAACCCAGGATGATAAAAATGACCTTTTATATAATTAGAGCCAGAATTATATGCATTAGATGCAAATCCGTAAGGAATTTTTAATTCTTCGAACTCTTCCATTACTGCCCTTGCTATGGATATTGCCTTTTCGGTCCTATCCTTATCTATGCCTTTCCAATAGGGCTTCATACTTTCAATATTTAAGACAATTAAAACACTATTATCTGTAGTGAAATCAAAGTTTTTAACCATTAGATTGTTATATTTTGCTGATGATGGCCAGTGAATAAGCTTTTGTGGTTCATTTCCAGTGTATTCTCTTATACCAATAGTCATAAGAGGGTCATCTATTATCCACCTTTTCACCGAAATATCACCATTTAAAGATCCTATTGGAATAATACTTTCTTTAAGGTCTGCCTTCCTAGGAAATATTATTAGCTCTTTTTTTATTTCTATATCTTCATAGGATTTATTAAACCCAACAAAATCTCCTAGTTCTAGATGTACATTCTTTATTCTATAGAAACCTCTTTCTTCTCCAATTATTTTATAAGTTCTTTTAACTCTTTGATGGGGCATGATAAATAAGGTATATATATTCCCCTCTACATTAAAACCCTCGGGAAATTTTTCCTCTACCTTAAGAAAGGAAACTGTTAGAGGCTTTTTGTTTT
>CAYMGW010000037.1:259-11388 GCA_964390085.1 uncultured Tissierella sp. | reverse complement strand
ATTATTATCATGTTCATAAGTATATAGATAATAGGAAAGACCAGTTTTTTCATCTTCTTCTATATTAGTGTTTTTCATTATTGATTTTACAGCAATACCAGTTATAAGCCTTTTCTCCGGTATAGTATCTAAAACCCACTCTAATACAACATGAAAAGTAAAGGGATGCAGATTGTTTCTTTGATCATAAAACATGGATATAACCTTGTTCCCATCATTTTTACCCCATCTAGTAGTAGGAAGCAACAATTGAAATATAAGGTGCATCATAACACCCTTTCCACCACCATTACATAATGTAAAAAGTGTATGATCTGGAGCTCCATCTCTAGTTAAATCAAAAATAGAATCTTCATGTTCTTTTCTTAATCCATCATATTTACAACCAGTTAATCTAATCTTAGATATTCTAGGCATCTTGGATCCCCTCTTTAGTATTTTTAATTAAGTCCATTATTTCCTCGTATCTCTCTCCACCGTGATATAGATGTTCTAATCTTTCATAGAGTTCATCCTTTGGAATTATTCTATTCTCTTTATAGAGATTGATAATCAACCCTTCATTTTCTAAAGGCCTTAAGGCTTCATTGATAAAACCTAATCTTGTACCAGAAGAAAGACTAAAACCTACACCATCAGATGCTTCCTTGGAATGAGACATCTCAACGGTCCATAGGCTATGAATTTCATCTATGGAAATAGCAAAATCCTTAGAAAAACTTTCCTCTTCTTTACTTCTTTTTTTCCATGAATCTAAAGTATTCGTGATAATCTCCTCTAATTTATAATAGGATATTCCAGCATCGTAAGTCCTAAAGGAAATTTTATTATCCCTATCTATTTCAGCTAAATATATACATATAATAATATTTGCTAAATAAAAATGTTTCTTTCTCTCAAGTTTTTTATATCTTTCTCGCATTTGAGTATAAGTAGTAGCAAAAATAGAATTTTCCTTTTCTGATACTAAATGTAGGTTCTCTCTTGTACCAAAGACTTTCAGCCCGCCTTCTTCTGCCATATTATTCAAAATCTCTCTAACTTCATTATTATCATAAAATTGGCTAGCTAAAATATCATTAGCTGGTAAGATTCTATTCTTTAATAAATGAAAAAACAATTCACTTGCTTGTCTTATATCTTCAGATGTATAACTCATAGCTTCACTCCTCAATGTATATGGTATATGGTGAAACAAATAATTCTTTCCAATTAAATTTTTCCTTAGTATCTTCTAGTTTAGCTTTAATTTTTTTACCTTGTAAAGAAGATAATTCTGGATTTTTCTCCCATAACAATTTAAATAGTTTAAGTCTTTCGTCATCACCATTGTAGTTTAAATCAAGAGTAATTTCAGATATTACAAACATCATAAAAAGGTCAATATTTTCCCTTTGCCTTAACCATTTTTCCTTTTCTTCTTCATTTTTCATGTTTAACTCTAAAATAGAAAAACTTTTCTTTTCTAAAAGAGCACTAAAAATTTCCTCCCATAGCTCTAGAATCAAATCCCAATCCGTCTCTCTAAACTCCCAGTTTTCCTCTAATATATTTACATCATGTTTCCTTATCTTCCTTCTAGTCTTTATTATTTGCTCTGACCAAGCCCAATCTAAAGGATAGATAAATTCCACTTTTGGCGAAAATAGTGGAGATATAATTTTTTCCAAATCCTCTATTCTTCTAACACCATTTTTTACTATGTGATTCTTCCAGATATCCTTTTTAAAACTGGAATTTGAAATCTTCCAAAAACTTTCAGGATGCTTAACCCTTATTTCTAATTCTAAAGCTATATTTTCCATAACATGCTTAGCTAAACTATCATGTAAAGCCCTTGCCCTTTCAAGATTTTCAAACATAATCTCTGCTTCCTGCTTCTTGTCATCTGGTAAAGAATCATACTTATTTCTCCAAGAAAGCATATTTTGAAACACTGTTCTTTCCTCTTCAAACTGTTCCTTTATTTCTTCTTCTGATTTTCTGCCATTTATCTTCCTATCAAAAAAAATATTTTGAGGCTCTCTTATAATGTCTCGTCTATATTCCTTTTCTCTATTGATTAAAACTCTAACCCTTGCAATTAAATTATCTATACTATCTCTAGCCTTAGAAAAATTTCCAGTCTTTATTAGCTGCAGGGTATAAAACTGCTCTAAATCAAAGCCAAATTCTTCTAAAATTTCTCTAGTGATAAAAATCATTTCTTGACTTTCTTCTGTTAGCATGTACACAGTAGAACCGCCTTGCTCCCAATGACTATTTTCTCTATCTATAGTAAAATATCTAAACTGATAATTTTCCTTAGTACCTAAAGACTCGTTATAAACTTTAGTGTTAAAACTCTCTTGTTTATTAGGGTCTCTATACCAAAGAGTACCATCTACTATTCTTTCAACTATTTCTCTACTAACTTCTAATTTCATATCTCTGAGTATCTTTTCAGTTATAAATAGCATATCATTCCTTGTTCTGTTGGGGTTATCCCTAAGTTCTCTGTTGAAAACATTTTGTATAAGTAAAAAACATATTTCATAAGCATACTCATTTAATTCTCCTAAATCCATGCCTGCTCCAAGCATACGAATAGGTATAAGTTTTTTCATTCTATTAAAAAAGCCATTTTCTATACTGATCATCTTATCACCTTTAGTAAATATTCATAATTAATAAGCTCTTGAGGTATTCTAAAATCATTGTCCCATATATATTGAAGTTTTTCTATAGACTTCTCATCTAAATATCCCTTCATCTCATTTAAAAAATAATCAAGATATATTTGATTTTTCTTTTGTCCATCTAAAGGATAATCTTTATTGCATATGGAAAATAGCTCTATATATGCCTTATGCTGAAGTCTAATATTTACATTAGGATATCTTTCTCTAAGCCTAGTATAGATGCCAAATCCTTCAGAATCTATGTCACCAAAATATAAAGCTTCAATATCTTTTATATCTGCAATTTCCTCTATAAATGAAAAACTATTTTCTATCTTCTTTCCTTCACCATAAATAAGTACATCTGGATGGTAACCAAATATACTTAATCCCTTCTCAGCAATCCTTTTATATGAAAAGAAAGTAGAATGATTTTCAAGAATAATTATTTTTCTAATATTCTCAGTACCCCTATTCCAATATATAAACATTTCTCCATACTTCTTCATCTTCAAATCATCATAAGTAAGCTTTAGCCTAGATAGTATTCCATATTTACCCTTAGGAGTTTGTCCCCTATTTATGAGGAATTTCTCATCATAGAAAAGTTCCAAAGACCTTTCCTCTACACTTGCCCACTCTCTAATATCTCTTGATTTTAAAAATTTATAGATATTCTCAATATATTCCCATTCAACTTCAGTTTGATATATAGGATTGTTCACATAATAAGTGAAATCTAAACAATCAGAGTACTGAAGGATCTTGGAATTATCCCATCTATTTACTTGTTCCTCAAATATAATCTTCCATTTAGTCTTCAGTGGTGGATTTAATCCATTATAAGGAGAGGATTTTATTTCTTGTATAGAATTATCCTTTTTAAGTTGAGTTATTTGATTGTAAAGCTCCAGATATCCACCATTAGATAAATAATTATTGCTTCCCCTATAACTTTCTATTAGATAACTTTCTAAGGTATGTAAATCAAAATTCTTCTTATTTTTCTTTTTATATTCTAATAAAAATTTGTTGATTTTTTTATCCATTAAATCAACTCCTCATGAGATTATATCTATATTTTATCATATGGAAATGATAAAAGGACAGAAATTCTGTCCTTTACAATCTATTATTATCTTCTATATATTTTTCCATAGTATTTATAAAATCTTCTGCTTCTAATATTTGTCTTTCAGCATCTTCCTTTGATGCAATATAAAAATCATTGTAATCACTTTTATTTCTAATTTTTTCTGCCCCCATTATTATCTTAGAATATTTTTTATCGAATATATTAGAACTAATATAATTTTTATTAAAATGAGATATTATTCCAGAATGTTTTCTAGAATCAAACCTTTCATAAACAAAAACTGCTCTTACTGCATGGAATATAGCATAATATGATCGATTCAATGATTGAGAAAATAAATTACTTGCAAAAAGTATCTTTGATGCTTCTAAATCTTCTTTTGCTTTCTCAATTCTATATTTTGATAATTGATACATGATATTATTATCCATAAAGACTTACTCCTTCATTTCTTACATTAATAAAAAACGTCAGTATGTTAGCATGTTTTTTATAAACTTCATAGCTTTGTAAGTATATAGAAACCACTACCTCATATTCTAAAGATAAGTCTACCATTATATCCGTTATATTATCCTCATATTTCCTTAGATTATTATCACTTTTATCTATTAAGACAATTATATCTACATCTGAATCCTCAGTGTTTTGAAGCCTCGCATAAGACCCATATAAAATTATATCTTTTAGCTTATCTCCAAATATTTTCTTCAATTCTTCCTCTACCTTAAATAACAATTCTTTTATTTTTGAATCCTTTATCATTTCTATTGTTATCATTGTATTCAATCCTTTCACAAAAACTATTTTTGAATAAATACAGAGGTAAAAATGAATATATATAATAATTTATACCCAAATCTTTAATTTATTATATCATAATAAATTAAAGAAAAAAATTGTTTTTATATGAAAATTTAAATTAGAACACAAATAATTGTTATCTAAATAAATAGTCAATATTCTCCAGAACATGCCGATAAATATAATAAGAGGTGATATTGATGAAAGTTGAAAATATACAACCAACTAAGCCTATATTTCAACCTGAAAAAGTTGAGCCTGAAAAAAATGCTAATGTAAAACCTGAAGTAAAAGAAACTCCTGCAGCAGTTTATGAAAAGACAGAAAATCAAGAGGCTCTAGGACATATATATGATAAAAATACAGTAGACAAGCTAAAAAGAGATAGTGAAAAAGCATATTCCTATTTAAAACGAATAGTAGAAGAAATGCTTAGACGCCAAGGTAAATCCCTTGAGCTACTAGGTGAAGATGAAACCGTAGAAGTAGACGAAACTGCAAGATTAGAAGCACAAGAACTAATAGGACCTGATGGCCCCCTTGGAGCAGAAGCAGTAAGTCAAAGATTAGTAGATTTTGCAATAGCATTATCAGGTGGAGACAAATCTAAATCAGAAACCCTTAGATCTGCTATTGAACAAGGCTTCAAAGAAGCAGAAAAAATGCTAGGTGAATTACCAGAAATATCAAAGGAAACCTATAAATTAACTATGGAAAAATTTGATGCCTGGGTAAATGGGGAATAATTTTACAGTGGACAGTTTTTTTGTTTCAATAATTGAGACGGAAAACCTGTCCCTTATTTTGTCAAAAAATTTATTCGACAAAATAAATCTAATTTTTACATTTTATGCTATTGTTTGTTATTTAATTTACGATCTGGGTATAAACAAAAAAAAGTAAAGGTGGTAATTTTTATGTCACTAAAAACAAAGATCTTCATTGGATTCAGCCTTTCTGTATTCATAATATTTTCTTTATTTTCATATTATACCTTCAATGAAACTACAAAAACTATAATTGAAAAAGAAAAAGAAATGTTAGAAACATTGAGTCAATCAATACACATACAGATGGAAGAACAAATAAGAACAGCAGAGGTTAGTGCTTTGTCTTTAGCTAATAACAAGGAGGTACAAAAATTATTTGCAGATAGAAATCGTGATAAACTATTAGACATGCTCTTACCTTCTTATGATAGTATTTCAAAGGATATCTCACAGGTTCAATTTCATCTTCCTGATTCAACTTCTTTCCTTAGATTACATCAACCTAATAAATATGGCGATAGTCTAAGAGATTTTCGTTTTACAGTTAATGAAGCCAATGAAAAAAAAGACATTGTAAGAGGATTAGAAAAAGGAGTTGGTGGATTTGGCTTTAGAGTAGTAGTCCCTATTTCTTATGAGGGTAGACATATAGGTACTGTAGAATACGGCTCTGATTTCGGCAATAACTTTCTTGAAAATATTAAAGAAAATTATGCTGGTGAATATTTTATTTATCAGTTTGAAGGTGATGGATTAATAGCTAGCACCACAGATAAAGACATATGGGATATAGATGAACAAAAGTATTTAGAAGCTTTGAAAAAGGACGAAATAATTTATTTACAAACATCTGATAAAAATTATAATGTAACTCTAATACCATTTAAAGATTATAGCCAAAATGTATCTGGATATTTTAAGGCAGTAAATGATAGATCTTTATTGGTTCAACGTTTAAATGAAATACGAAGAAATAGTATTATCTTTACTATTATTATCTTAGGAATTCTATTAGTACTATTTTATTTATTTCTAACTTATTCTTTTAAACCTATTTCACAATTAATTCAGGTAACAGAAAAAGTATCAAAGGGAGATTTAACACAAAACATTCAAGTTAAAACTAAAGATGAAATATCCTTGCTTGCAAAATCATTTAATACTATGACCTCTAGTCTACGAGAAGTTATATCACAATCTGCTCAAGTTTCAGAACAAGTTGCAGCAACAAGTGAAGAACTATCTGCAGCTTCAGAAGAGGTAACTGCTTCCTCAGAGCAAATATCAAGTACTGTAATTGGAGTAGCTAGTTCAGCAAATATACAGGCAGAGTCCATTGAAAAGTCTACTAATTCAATAGATAATATGTCAAATAACATGAACTATATTTCCGATAATATTGATAAAATCAATATATCTACAAAAAATACTTTAAATTCTGCTGAAAGTGGAATAGCAGATTCAAAGAATGCAGTTGAAAAAATAAATAAGCTTAAAATCTCAACAAAACAAACATCTGAAGAAATCAATAAATTAAATGATAGCTCTAAAGAAATTGAAAAAATTGTTGTTACTATTAGTTCCATTGCAGAGCAAACAAACCTTTTAGCATTAAATGCAGCAATTGAAGCTGCTAGAGCTGGGGATGCTGGAAGAGGATTTTCTGTTGTAGCTGAAGAAGTAAGAAAACTAGCAGAGCAAACCTCTCAATCTCTAAGTCAAATATCAACTTTAATATGGAATATTCAAACAGAAATTAAAAACTCAGTAGAATCAATGGAATTAAATAATGTGGAAGTAGAAGAAAGTGTTCAAATAGTAAATGAATCTAGTAATAGTTTCAATAAAATATTAAATGAGATTAACACAGTAGTCTCTCAAATTGAGGAAGTAACTAGACTTACTAAAGAAGCTTCCTTAAGTACAGTAGAAGTAAAAGAAGATTTCAATATTATTAATGAGCTATCCAATAAAACTGTTAATTCTGTAGAAGAAATTGTAAATAGCAGTGAACAGCAAACTGCAGCCATGGAAGAAATAGCAAGCTCAGCTATGGACCTAGCAACACTAGCTACCGAATTACGTGATTCTATATCTGTATTTAAATATTAAAAATAGGACTAGCTGAGCTAGTCCTATTATATTTTCGTTCTACTAGTTTTTATAAAAAACATTGTATCCTCTATATGTCATATATACATCTGCTTTACTTGCTATTTCATAAGGAGCATGTACACTTAGTAGAGGTACTCCACAGTCTACTACTTCCATTCCATAGTTTGCAAGTATATAAGCTATTGTTCCTCCACCACCTTGGTCAACCTTTCCCAATTCTCCCATTTGCCATACTACATTATTATCATTGAATATCTTTCTAATTTTACCTAGATATTCAGAATTAGCATCATTACTTCCACCTTTTCCTCTAACACCAGTATATTTTACTAAAGTTATTCCATTACCTATAAATGGAGAATTCTTTTTATCTAAAACTTCAGGATAATTAGGGTCAAAACCAGCTAATGTATCAGCTGAAAGTACACATGAATTTGCTAACGCTCTTTTTACTATAAGCTCTGAATATTTCTTTTCTGTAAGATCTATTAATTCTGAAACCATGTTCTCAAAGAATTTTGATTCCATACTTGTATTTCCTACACTACCTATTTCTTCTTTATCTACAAATAAAGCAACAGCTGTTTTATTTGGAGTATCTATATTTAGTATTGCTTTTAGAGAAGTAAATACACAAACTCTATCATCCTGTCCATATCCTCCAACCATACTCCTATCTATACCTACATCCCTTGATTTTCCTGCAGGTACTACTTCAAATTCTGCAGTAGTAAAGTCTTCTTCTGTCATCCCATATTTTTCGTTGAGTATATTTAATACATTTAATTTAACTTTTTCACTTAGTTCTCCATCTTCATAGGGAATACTGCCAATTAAAATATTTAGTCCCTCTCCTGTAATTCCTTCATCCATTTTCTTTGCCATTTGATCTTTAGCTAAATGAGGAAGTAAATCAGTTATGAAAAATACTGGATCATTTTCATCTTCACCTATAACAATATTAACTTTTTCTCCATTTGATTTTACTACAACTCCATGCAAAGCTAGTGGCAATGTTACCCATTGATATTTTTTTATTCCTCCATAATAATGGGTTTTAAGTAGAGCAAAATCCGAGTCTTCATAAAGAGGATGCTGTTTTAAATCTATTCTTGGAGCATCTAAATGTGAACCAATTATATTCATTCCTTTTTCAAGCTTTTCTTTTCCTAATACAAACAATACAACAGATTTATCTTTATTATTTGCATATATTTTCATTCCCGGAGTAGGCTTAATCTCTTTTTCTCTTACTTCTTCTATTGATATATAACCATTTTCTCTTGCTATTCTTATTATTTCTTTTGCTGCTTCTCTTTCTGTTTTACCCTTATCCAAAAAATCTTTATATCCTTCATTTATAGCGAAAACCTTTTCTTTTTCACCTTTATCCAAGGTCTCCCATACATTTTTCCATTTGTGAGTTAATTTTTCCTGTAGTTTTTTTCCTTCTGATTTATTAGCCATTTTATACCTCCAAAATATTTAAATTATTTATTCATAGTTGATTCTATTTCTTCTACAGTTTTTATAATGTATTTGGATAGATTTTCACATCCATCTTCTGTAATCAATAAATCGTCTTCTATTCTTACTCCTATTCCCTCTTCTTCAATATAAAGACCAGGCTCATTGGTTATAACCATACCAGGCTTAAGGTCCACATTATACATACCAACATCATGGGTATCTGCTCCTAAGTAATGGGACACACCATGGAAATAATATTTGGAAATTTCCTGTTCCTCTTTTATTAATCCTAATTCTTTACATCCTTCTGCTAACACTTTTTTAGCAATTTCGTTTAATTCTCTATAAGGAAGTCCTGGTTTTGCTGCTTCTTCAACAGCTTCTTGTGCCTTCAATACAATATTATAAACTTGTTTTTGTCTTTCAGTAAACTTGCCATTAATAGGGAATGTACGGCTTATATCGCCATTATAATATTTATATTGTGCTCCTAAATCAAATAAGATTAGCTCGCCGTCTTCCGCTTTAGAGTTATTATCTGAATAGTGAAGTATAGTAGCATTTTTACCACTAGCAGCAATTGTTTCAAAGGCCCTATTAGTTATTCCATTTTTCTTTAAAGTAAAATCAAAGTATGCTTCGATTTCATATTCCATCATTCCTGGCTTAATATTATGAAGCATATTCATTATACCCTCATTAGTTATTTCTATTGCTTTTCTAATTAACTCAATTTCTTCCTCTGATTTGAGCATTCTTAAGCTTGCAATATCATAATAAATATTCTTTATTTGTATAAATGGATATTTTTCATTTATTACCTTAGCAAATTCTTGGGCTTCCGTCATTGATGTCCTGAGCTCTTGTCTTTCTAGATCTAAATATATTTTTTCTATTCTATTTCTATTTAAAATAGAGCTAATAGCTCCCTCAAATTTATCTAGGTATTCTATATTATCTATACCTGATGCATCTATAGCTTCCTCATCAGTAATAGTAGCCCCTACCCATTTTGCCATAACCTCATCTGGTCTTTCTATAAATAGTTTTTCTGAAATCTTTCCATCAATTTTACTTATTAAAAGAATAACTTTGCTTTCATCAATACCTGTTAAATAATAAAAATTTCTATTGGGTATAAACTGATATAACTCATCAGCAGATTTATATGGTGCTGTCCCTGCAAATAATAGTAAAATACTATTATCTTCTAATTTTCCCTCTAGTTTTTTTCTGTTTGTCATGAAGAATTTTTTATCCATACTTTACCTCCCATTATTCTATTATTCTAAACTTCTTTTTATATGAAACTTACTTTTTCCATCTACTATTTTATCTACTGCTTTTGAGAGTTTATCATTATCAATTTTCTTCAATTTATTATCTATATAAGAGACATATCCTTCCTCCACTAGACAATTTATGCTTTTAAGGGTTACTCCAGTTTCTGTAATAATATCTAAAATACTAGCATCAGGATGTTTTCTTATATAATCTACAATTAAATCTTGTTCCTTCTTAGTCTTTTCTAAACAATCTTCACAATATGATTCTCCATTTTTATTAAAAAATTTACCACATCTCTTACATATTTCATATGCCACGAAAACCACCTCAATAGAATTATATCATATAATGAAAAACAAGGACAGAAATTCTGCCATTTTATGACATTTATGCCCTTTTTCCTATAGTCCCTGATAAAAGTAGATTAGACCCTTATGTAAATTCTTTTCTTTGAGCCAATTATCTAAGGAAAATATCTCTTTATCTCCCCAATTAGATGTAATTATATAATGTTTACCCTTCGAGTCTTTAATATATCCAGTGATAGTCACCCAATGAAATTTTAAATTTTCAATTTTACTATTCCAAGTAAGCATTAGAATTGGTGAATCTATCATCAAACCTTCTTTTATAAAGTTTATAGTAGAGTTCATATCCTTAGGCATAGGTAAAATTTTGGAATCTAGGATAATGTCTTTATCCTTAGCAAAGGATTTCAATCCTTTGCTAATTTTCCCTAAACTTGGTATACCAAATATACCAGGCTTTATATATCCATAAATATCATTTTCATTAACTCTTTGTATTGAAAATTTACTTACAGGAATCATTACATTAATCCAGTCATTATTTGAATCTTGTGAGTCAAATGTTTCATCATAATAAAAGAAAGCTTCATTGTCATGGAGTTTATATAGTATTTTTGAT
>CAYMGW010000037.1:0-249 GCA_964390085.1 uncultured Tissierella sp. | reverse complement strand
GCCTAGAAAGACTAGGATATCTATATATTTTTTCTAATCCTTTCCTGTAGGTAGCCATATGTACTAACGCATTTGCAGCAGCTGTTACACCACAGGATCTATCTGCCCAAAATTTAGATTTTAGATTCTCCATATAGAGCCACTTTTGAAGTCCACCGTAGTAGAGATTATTGACTTTAACAAAATCCTCGTGATTAGTTAGGTATACTTCTTCTATTATGTTTTCTTTTGTTATTATAGTGGAATTAG
>CAYMGW010000036.1:0-11397 GCA_964390085.1 uncultured Tissierella sp. | reverse complement strand
TAATATGTAGGAGGGACACTGCCAACTACACCTAACAATGCATATTCGCAAGGGTTCGTAGAGTGGGTATCTTGAGCCAGACTCATCATATCATTTCATCTGTGCGAGGATGCCAAGGGATATTCCTTTGAAGTACGATTCAACGACATCGTATATGTAGAACGTTATACGAAACACGTATTATATATTTAGGTTGAATAAAGAATAAAAGGAAAAAGCGAGGGGGATAAAAATGAAGAAAATATTTGTATGCATTCTTACTATAGTAGCTTTACTAAATTTTGTATTATGTGGTTGTACCACACAAATTAATAATATCAAAGAAGATAATGATACTATTCTAGCAGGAAGTGATGAATCAAGAACAAGTCAGATGTGCTTTAGGCTATCAAGTGAATCCAAATCTTAAACAGGAAGAGATTTATCAATATTTAAGAGAAATTGGTACTCCTTTCAATGGAGGTTGCATTATTAATCCCAAAACATTTATACAGAAGGCTAGTGAAACAGATTAGAGAAACATGTACTTCATCTAACATAGCATTTGCACAAGGGTGCACTAGGACACAATCTTAGGGGGTTGTGCACCATATCCATTTGCTGGAGGATAAGGGCTAACCAACCACCCATCCGAAGAACATTAGATACAGATAGTGCATTGTCGTGAGTTCATGGGCGGGTTTGATGGGGATAGTTATGTAGCACAATGTTGATGTAACAAAAAAGAAACATATAAAAATTGGGGGGGTTGTTGAATGACATGGATGCCTTTTTTGTGCCTTGTCACAGGATTTTTTATAGGTATGCATAATTTTACGGAAAGAACGCTAAAAATACTTGATGAGATTATCAACATAGCATTAATTGTGCTTATGCTGACTATTGGAATAAATATTGGCATAAATGATTCAGTTATGTCGAATCTAAACTCCATAGGTCTAAACTGTCTTGCTATATCTTTTAGTGCAATTGCCTTCAGTATACTATTTACGGTAATTATTGAGAAAACTGTGCTACCGTTGGAGAAGCTGAGGGATAAGCTTTCATCGGAAAATATCAATATCAATAGCGAAATTGGTATTTCTCAGGAAGAAGAAAGTAAAAATTCACCACTGATTTGGATTATGCCTGTAAGCATCGTTATAGGTGTATTATTTGGCTATTTTCTTATGGTATATATACGAACTTTTATACTTGATTATATGTTGATTGGGCCTCTGATTATACTTTATGTAAGCGTTGGTATAAGTCTCGGATCCAACAGAAAAGTATTTAAATATATAAAGATATTAGGATTTAGAGTAATTTATATTTCAATAGCGATTTTTGGAGGAAGTCTTGTAGGTGGTTTCGCAGCTGGAACCTTTTTCGACGTGCCATTACACACATCCATAATGGCAGCGAGTGGAATGAGTTATTATAGTTTAACAGGAGCATATATGACACAGGTTTATGGAATTGAAGCTGGAACTTATGGGTTTGTTGTAAATGTAATGCGGGAATTTTTTACGGTGCTGCTGTTGCCTTTTCTGATAAGAATTAGTATTGGCAGCCCAATTGCAAGTGGTGCTGCAGGTAATATGGATACTATGCTTGTACCTGTAACAAAATTTGTAGGTGTTGAACTAGGACTGGTTACTCTAATTACAGGAGCCATTTTGACATTTGTGGTTCCTTTAATACTGCCTGTTTTATATGGTTTGCTTTCATGAATAATAAAGGGGTTAATACAAATGAAATTTACATTAAAAAGAAGTTTAATAGAGGCAGTAGAAGTTTTTTCTAATTGGGATGTTAAAGAATTGAACCTAGAAGGCACAGAGTTAACTGAAACTTTAAGATATCATTTGTCAAATGTTATGGAAGGAATTTTAGATCCAGATATTGCAGGTAAAAAACCAGATGGATTTCTAAATGCTCTACAAAGTGGCAGATTAGGTGATTTTTCAAAAAGATATATAATTACAGCGTGTGACAATAATAAAGTGGTTGGACTATTGATAGGTTTACCAGAAGAAAATCGAAAGTTACATATTTATTCAATGGGAGTTCTGACAACATATCGTAATATGGGTGTTGGACATACATTGTTAGCAAAATGCATAAATGACATGCTTCAAAGGAATATGAATGAAGTTATTTTGGATGTTCATAGTGATAATATACCAGCCTATAATTTATATAGAAAATTTGGTTTTCTATAAGAAACTTTAGGATTTATTTTAAAATAAGCCTAATGGTGACGGAACGTTATAAGACATGGCGATATCGGGGGCATTCTTTGGAGTTTTGTTTGATAAAAAGCAAAATGCAGAGCATATAAATTAGATAGGTAAGATTAGATTAAATAAGATTGAAATATATTGGGAGGAGATTATGCTATGAAGAAAATAAGAATATTAATTATTTTTGTATGTTTAGTTTTAATACCATTACAAACTAGTTGTTCAAATGAACGAAATGTATCAGTGCAAGAAGATTATGTTGAGAAAGAAACATTTATATCAGAAAACGAGAATAATTCAATTCAAGATCAGAAGTCTATTTATTTAGAAGATGCCTTAAATTTAATAACTGTTTTAGAGGACACACACCCAGCATTCGTTCTAGGAGATATTAGCGAGAATTATGAACAAGAAAAACAAAAATTTATAGATTCAATAACCAAAGATACTAACAAAGATGAATTTACATATCTTGTCCAAGAATATCTTACTCTTTTACAGGATGGGCATACAAAAATACAAAGGAATATAAATACGCAATTTCTAAATTTAAACTGCTATGCAGTTGGAGAGGAATTATTTCTATTAAATGAAGATGGAAGTCTTTCAGAAAATCAGGTAACTCAAATAGGTGGGGTATCTATAAATAAGATTTATTCAACAGTTCAAACATATTTTGTTGCCGAAAATGACACAGCAAAAGATTTGAACAATAACAGATGGACATTAAATCGTGAAGTACTAAAATTAGCAGGCTGTGATATTAATAATAACTCTGTTGACATAACTATAGATCAAAATGGTGTAATATCAGAAAAGGAAATAGAATTTATAAATAAAAACATATATGAGAGTTATAACTACTCTACTGAGATAGAATCTAAAATGATTAATGATATTTTTTATATTGACATGAATGTATGTAATGTCAATAGTGCACTTGAAAATCAAATAGTAAAACTAAAAGAAGCCATAAAAAATGGAACAACGAAAATAATTATTGATGTTAGAGACAATCCCGGAGGAAATTCATCGGCATGTGAAAAACTGCTAAATGCTATGGATATGCGTGTTCCAAGCTATGGTGTTTATATTAGATATTCAGAGCTGGCACATAACCAATATAAAAATATTCCCTCAAAAGGTTTTAAACAATGGGATCCAAACAAGACTATAGCCAAAAGAAATGAAAGCATTAAGTTAGTGGTTCTTATGAATGAAAAAACATTTAGTTCTGCAACGATGATGGCTACATTTGTAAAAGATGGCAGTCTTGGGACAGTAATTGGAACACCTAGCTCAAATTCTCCTAGTTCTTACGGGGATATATTATACTATAGGATGCCAAATAGCGGTATTGATGTGTCAATTTCCTATAAAAGATTTCTACGTCCTGATACAGAAGCAAATCAAAGAATTCTATTACCAGATATTGTTACTCAATACAATATTGACATTCTTGAGACAGCAATCGATTATCTTAGTACAAAATAAGTTTTTGATATGTAGAAGGGGGTTAGTTGGCCAGTGATGAATATCATCTATATTATGTAAAGGATTATTGAGGTAAAAGAAGTCACCACATCTTATAACATTAAGGGTACACGAGGGCACAATATTAGGGCAATGTGTACCACACCCCTTCGCTGGGAGCATGACCCTATGAATTATGCGAAGTAAATAAATTAATATAAAAGGGGAGAAAGCAAATATGTTAAAAAAAGATTTTCCTATATTGGAGTTTGATCATACCTTAAAAGCCAAAATTGAACCTTCTGATGTTATTAAAAATAAAAATGTTCCAGAGCATTGCGTAATTACATTCTTCGGTGATGTTATTAAGAGAATGCTAAATGAAGGAAGATTAAAAAAGGTTGGCGAATTTAAAACTTGCACAGTTGTATTACCTATATATGAAACCGAATGTAATGGAAGACCGATAGGGATTGTTCAAGGCTATTTGGGAGCAGCTGGTTCTGGTGCACAACTTGAAGAATTAATAGCAATGGGATTTGAGAAATTCATTGTATGTGGAGCTGCTGGTGTATTAAAGAAGGATATTCAAGTAGGGCATTTGATTATTCCATATTCAGCAGTTAGGGATGAAGGTCTGTCATATCATTACTTAGAGCCATCTAGAGAAGTTGAATGTAACAAACAGGCTTTAGAGTGCATTACAAATTATCTAAAAATCAATCAAATCCCATTTGTTAAAGCTAAAACATGGACTACGGATTCATTTTATCGTGAAACAGAAGAGAAAATAGCTTTGCGTGTTTCTGAGGGATGTGTAACTGTTGAAATGGAAGCTGCTGCATTTTTTGCAGTATCTAAATTTAGAAATGTTGTCCTAGGACAAATACTTCATGGTGGTGATGATCTGAGTGGCATCAAATGGGATGCCAGGAATTGGGTAAGTAGGGAAGATCTTAGGATCAATCTAGTTGATTTATCTATGGCTATTTGTTTAGAGTTATAGGTCTTTTAATAAATTTGATTAGAGATAGACTTGAATCAGGAAATGTAACTTTGTTGTATTTACTAGAATGAAATTATAAATCATATGATAATATAAAAAGATTGTATAAAAAAATTCTTAATAGATTCAAGTCATATTCTTTTTACTATGCGAAGAATTATAGGGAAAAGACATCGCCACATCTTATAACAGAGGATTATCGACATCAAGAAGAAACCTTATATTGAGGAGGAAATTATATGCAATGCCCATATTGTGGAGAAGAAATGAAGCGTGGATATATACATGGGGATAGGTATTCACTTAAATGGGTTCCAGAAGAAAACGATAAAGGACAATTATTACAGTGGTTTTCAAAAGGAATAAAACTAACGAATGGATTTTTAAATAATAGCGTGGAATCATTTTATTGTGAAAATTGTAAGAAAATCATTATTGACGTAGGAAATAAAATTGACCAAGGGAAATTGTAGATCATACGCCTTCACTGGTAGAAATTTTCTATAGTATAAAGGTTCTGATATTTGTTTTAGAGATGTCTATTATTAAATTTAAGAAAGATTAAGGAGTGAAAAAATGCCTTTTGCAATGACTCATTTACGTATTGCATATAATATATTAAGTAATACACCACAAATAAAGAAACCTTGAAATGAGGGATTCTATTTTGCACAGGCAATTTAGAAATAGAGAATATGTGGACATGTCTTTAAATAAATATGTTACGCTTCCCAGTATGCAAGAGTTTATTTCTGCGGAAGCTCGGTATATTAGAAAACTTTTATATCAAAATGATTAGCTAAAAATTCTATCTATTCTACGACTTTTAAAATACTGTGTTTAGAATTACGCTGAATATCCTCAATATTGAGAATTTTGTATAAAGTAAATAATGGAAAGGAGAAATTTATGAATAGTTTAGAAGGTATTCGTAATATTGTTGATAAAATTTTAATGGAGCAACCAGATTTAGAAGAAAGACGTTGTGGATATGTCCATTTATATGGTGTATCTGCTATTTGTGGTCTTCTTGCATTGAAACGTGGATTAGATGTTGAGATATGTTCAGTTGCAGGGATGCTCCATGATATTTGGAGTTATAAAGTAGGCTATAGTGTAGACCACGGAAAATTAGGATCTATTGAAGCGAGAAAAATCCTAAATGAGATTAATTGTTTTAGTGAAGAAGAAATTAATATTATTTGTAGTTCAATATTCAGTCATAGTAACAAACAAGATATAGATAATGATTATTGCGAAGTACTTAAAGATGCTGATGTACTTCAACACTATTTATATAATACAAATCTTCCTATTAATGAGAATGAGAAGGATAGATTGAATATGTTATTTAAAGAGTTAGAACTTAATCTATAGTCTATACTGTTAGGATTTTTAGACATTAAAATAAATATATTGGAACCGTATTTACCACATTGGTTGAAAAATGGTGGATATTATCAAAAAGGGGGAACAGAGATGAGAAGGAAAACTTTGTTTCTAGTTTCATTAATATTTGTTGCCATCATTATTATCGGATACAAATTACTTACAGATACTTACTTTCGAGTTGGAGGAAATCACCTTCATTTAAAATCTAATCAAAAAGAATTATTCTGGTTTAATGGTATACATAATAATAATCCTAATCATAGAATGTTCAATGATATTGAAAAAGAGTTTAATTCATTTCAACCTAATTATGTTTTAGTTGAAGGGGATTCTAATCTTAAAATTTACAAAAGTAAAGAGGAAGCAATACTTAGTGGAGGAGAACCGGCATTTGTTTCATATCTTGCAAGAAACAACGGTGTGCAGGTTGAGAGTATTGAACCTTCTAGTAAGGCTCAGTATGATTATTTATTAGAAAAATATTCTGGAAATGATATATTGGCAATGTATATTATTCGTCAGATGTATCAGATTCAAAGAGAAATGAAAGATTCGGAAGAAATATCTTATGATTTCTTTGAATATTTCCATGGTTTCATTGATAACATGATAAATGAAGGCTTTCCTATTGAAAATTCAGTAACTAATAAATATATAACTGACATTTTGAGACCACATTTAACGATGGAAGTAACAGAAGATAATTGGAAAGATATTAATATCGGGCAAATAGTTTATTTTAATAACTCACCAAATATAATAAATGCTATTGGAGAAGATATCACTAATTTCAGAGATATATATTCTGTTAAACTAATAAAAAGACTGGTGGAAGAAAATGAGGATATCAAAATTTTTGTAATGATGGGCGGAGACCATATAAAGAATCAAAAAGAAGAGTTAGAAGAGATATTTAGTCAATAGGAGGATGGATATTTAAAGATTATATAAAATGAATTATATGTTTACACAAGATAGCTACTACAAAAATCGCATAAATAATACTGGCAGGAGGGCTTGACGATGAACTATAGAAAAATTGAACTTGATGGCAACTATACTGACAAAAAATTAGAGTTAATTTTAATGCAAATTGCAAAATGGCATAATCTAACACCAAGGCTATGGAGACCAGATTATAAAGCTTCAACGGCAGATATAGAGGAAACTGTGCAAAGAATTTTAAACACAAAAAATGAAGATTTATTTCTTGCCATTGCAGAAGATAATCAAAGGGACCTACAGGGATTCATATGGGCATATAAACAAGATGAGCCCCAAGATACGGTTATGATTTTATCCTTGTATGTTACAGAAAATTACAGGAGTCATGGGGTAGCTACAAATTTAAAAATATTATTAGAAGAATGGTGTCGACTTGAAGGAATTAAGGCAATACAAACAACGGTTCATTATAGCAATAGCAGTATGTTGGCACTAAATCAGGAACTTGGATATATTCCAGGAATGGTGTATATGACTAAAATTTTATTACAAAATGATTGAGAGGAGCGAGATGCATATGGACATTAATAGAATAGAAGAATTAGCATTTCATAAAATGGGAAAAAGGTACTCTCATTCTAAAAGAGAAAAAGGATATGTTTATTACCACGGATTGAGAACAGCAAGATTAGCAATAGAAATTAGAAAAATGGCAGATGAAATAGATAATACAAAGGATAATGTAATATATGTAGCATCACTTTTTCACGATATAGCTAAAGGAATAGAACCACATAATGAAAATGGAAGCATTTTGGTTCAACAAGTATTGAAAGGTGAATGTTCACATGAAGAGCTAATGGAGATTGCCGAAATAATTAGATGTCATAATCTAAGAAGCAGTAATGAAGATTGGACTAAACATATAAGAATAGTGCAAGATGCAGATATGCTAGACCATATGGGGACTATGGAAATATGGTTAAACTTTATATATCAAGCATATGATGAAAAAAGTGTTGATGCATCAATTGAATTTTATGATGATGAGAAATATGAATGTTATATTGAGGATTGTAGAAGAAAATTGAATTATGATATATCTAAAAAAATATTTGATGATAGAGTAGAATTTGTACATGAATTTATTCAAAGGTTAAGTATAGAGGGAAAAGGTGGAATTCTTAAGGGAGTTAAGAGATGATAATCATATTTTACTATATAATTGGAATTATCATTATAGCTGCAATATCTATAATTATTTTAGGCACTCATTTAGTTAAAGCAGAGCATACAGAAATACAGAAAAAAGTCCCTTCTAATTTTAAATTCATTCATATATCTGATATTCATAGTAAAGTAAATTTTATTAATGGTAGGATTAGCAGTATTATAAATTCAACAAATCCTGATTTTATAGTGGTTACAGGAGATTATTCAAATACTCAAAAAAAGTTGTCTAAAGTAATAGAAGAATTAGGAGCTATAAAACATCCTGTATTTATAGTACTAGGAAATTATGAAAGAGAAGAGCAAAAGAGTTTTCTTAGAAAAAGAAAGATATCATTAGACAAACTTAACAATGAAATTAGCAAGCACAATAATCTAAGGTTATTGATTAATGAAAATTCAATATTAACAATAGAAGAAACAAAAATTTTAATATACGGCTTTGATAATTCTGTATATGGAAAGGAAAGGTATGACGCTAAAATTGAGAAAATAAGCAGTGATTACAAAATAATACTAGCTCACTCACCAAATATAATTAATATAATAGAAGCTAGAGAAATAAGTTATAATCATATTCTCGTAGGACATACACATGGCAGACAGATAAATATACCAATTTTATATAAAACATCATACGATAGATTTCATATTGGATGCAAGAAAATCAATAATGATCAATATTTTTCCATAAGTAGGGGGTTAGGTACTGTAAGAATACCATTAAGAATTAAAAGTATTCCTATTATAGATGTATATGATGTAGTGAATAAGTAGTATTCAGCTAGATAGTAGAAAGCAAGATTATGTTATAATTTTTAATAATATAGGCACTGTAATCAAGGATAACAGTGTAGTTACAGAAACTAGAACAGCTGCATATTCCTTCTCCTTATCAAAACTCTCTGCAAATATTGAAGTCATGGCAGATGCAGGCATAGCAGTCATAATAATTACTGTATTTATAGCCTTTGATGTGTCTCCTACCAATAGGGATATAAAGTATGTTACTATAGGAATAATTACTAATTTAGTAGTTATTCCATAATATATTGTCCAATCCTTTAAATGCTTTCTTATTTTAACATTTGAGAGTATAACTCCAATAATAATCATAGACAAAGGACCTGTAATATTTCCTATGCCCTTCATACTGGATGATATGGCACTAGGCAATTTAATATCAAATATCATGATAATAATGCCTATAAAAACTGCAATAATTGATGGGTTTAAAAGGGCCTTTTTTATTTCTGTATTTAATTTCTTCTTTTCGAAATTACCTTTGAATAATATAAGCCCATATGTCCACACAAATATTACGAAAAACATATTAAATATAGAGCCGTATATAACTCCTTCTGCACCATATATAGAATTGAGTATTGGAAAACCAACATAACCTGTATTAGTAAATACATTAGCAAAATGTAGTATTGTTTTCTTATCATTCTTTATTGGCAATAGGAGTAAATATGAAGCAGCTGTCATTATTATATAGGCTATTAGACTATAATAAAATGTCTTTATTACATTGGATTTAATGTTGTTGTCATATGTAAAAATAAAAGAGGAAACAATCATGAAAGGTAATGCTATCTGTATAAGTATATCTGTTAATCCTTTATTCATTTCTGAAGTGATAATTTTTTTCTTACTCCCATAAACACCCACTAAAATCATAATAAATAAGGAAAAAACACTGTCTATGATAGCTGATATTTTCAAAGAAATCCCTCCTTTTTATTCATGTATTAATTATGTTATGTTGGATGAATATTTTTATTACAAAACAATCTATCAAAGGGAATAAGATATCCTTAATATGAGGGCACTTAATTTGAAGCGTTGATGAAAATTATTTTCTGGGAAAAGAAGGAATATGGAGAGATTTGCAGAATAAGTAATATAGAATAATTAATATAAACTCTAGTGGAGCTTATTGACAGATAAGATTAGAAGAATTCAGGGGGCAGATATGATAAACATAGATTTAGATGGATTAAAAGATAAATTAAAACCAATTATAGGAACTGTTGATTCAATCGAACCGATTGGCAACCATAATTTACAAAGACACCTGGTTTATAAGTTGTCATGTGGTAACAAAAAATATGTAATTAAGCTTTATTACAAAAAGAATAGGTGTAATAGAGAAGTTGCTAGTTTAAAACTTTTTGCAAATACAGAAGTTTTAGCTCCCAAAATAGTTGATTATGGTGTATTTGATAATGGATTAGAATGGCTGGTATATGATTTTATTGAAGGGGAGTTATTGAGCCAAATAGCTGAGAGATTATCATTGGATAATTTAAAGGATATCTATTATGAAATGGGGAGACAGTTAGGTATAATTCATTATCATAAAGAATTTGATTTTTTTGGAAGTATGGATGAAAATGGCAGGAGTATTCAAGGTTTTACTACCTATAGAGAGTATTTTGAAAACTTAATTAATAGAATATTGCCAGAGTTGTATTCCTTTGAGCATCAAAAGTTAGCATTATTAAAACAAGCTGAGAATCAATTGAAATCATATGGTATATTACATGAAGTAAATAAAGCTACTTTATGCCATAATGATTTTGAACCACGAAATATATTAGTTAATGAAGTCGGTGGCAAGTATTATTTAAAAGCTATAATAGATTTTGAGCAAAGTATACCGATTGATATAGATAAAGAATTAGTTCAAGTTTATTTACCACTTATTGAAAATGATAAAGTATTGGCAGAGAGATTTAAATCTGGTTATGAGGAATTTGGTAGCATTGACCATAGTAAATTAGATTTAAAAAGAGATTTTTATAATTTACATATGGGGTTAGGGATTTGTGCATGGGCTAAAGAAGTTAATTATGAATATTATTTAGAAGGAATGAAAATCTTAGAAGAAACTGTGAATAGATAATCTAAAGAGGAGAGTTATCAATGCAAGAGAGCGTAAAATTAAAAACTATTGATGAATATATTGGGACATGTTCAGAAGAAATTCAACCTAAACTTAGAGAGCTTAGACAGATTATTCTAGATGTATCACCAGAATTGACAGAGAAGATTAGTTGGAATATGCCTACTTTTTATTTCAAGGGAAATGTAATCCATTTTGCAGCACATAAAAAACAT
>CAYMGW010000035.1:9406-11413 GCA_964390085.1 uncultured Tissierella sp. | reverse complement strand
AGGACTACCCCTTCTTCAAAGCCCCCTCTTTGATTTCTCTTGTCTTCTCTACATTTTAAAAGTTCTTCTTCACTGAAACCTAAATTATTAGCTAGTCCAAACAAAACTTCCATTATATCCGCTAGCTCTTCCAAATTTTTAGCCTCTATATATTCTGAAACTTCTTCATGAAGCTTTTCCTCTAAGAGCTTCATGTGTCCTTTTTCATCAACATATCTAATAGTGCAGGTCTTTCCGGACTCTCTAATTATCTCTGGTATTTTATCTCTAACTAATTTGTTATAAGATTCCACTTTATAACACCTTCATTCTTATGATATTTTGAATCAACCAATTTTATAAAAATGAAGCTTCAATTTAAATCTAATTATGATTTAGCTTAAATTGAGCTGACGATATTTTTATAAACTTAAATTTAATTTTCAAAAAACTTTCCTGCAAGAGTAGGAATATTGGTTATATTATAACATAATTTAACAATACATTCATTTTTAACATATACTTCTACATACTTTTAACTTCTACTAAATTACTACTTTTTTATAGTAAAAAAGGATGATCCCATTGCTATTTATGTAGCTAGGAATCATTCTTAATAGTTTTATTTTTTATTGGATGTTATTTAGATATTTTTCTATAGGTATTGTAAAAAATCTACTAGTTTACATACCTCATAGTTAAAATAAAACTTTATGGTACTAGCAATATTTGCACCAGGTTCTGATATTTACATACCTCATAGTTAAGATAAAACCCTTTCAGTAATGCAAATACAGCAAGTCAAATAAATGCATTTACATACCTCATAGTTAAGATAAAACCAAAATATCATCTACAGAAGTGTCAATATTTACTAAATTTACATACCTCATAGTTAAGATAAAACTAATATCTGCTCTCCCCTAGCAATTAATTTATCCAGATTTACATACCTCATAGTTAAGATAAAACAATCAAAAAATAAGACAAGTTAAAGCTTGGTTAATATTTACATACCACATAGTTAAGATAAAACATCTTTTTTTATTTCTAAAATTTCTATTACTTCTCCATTTACATACCTCATAGTTAAGATAAAACGTTGCAGTACCTATATTCTTTAATGCTTGTGGTAAATTTACATACCTCATAGTTAAGATAAAACGCAGAAGCCTTGGCGCAGAACTGGGGCAATATTGATTAATTTACATACCTCATAGTTAAGATAAAACGATGAAGATATTCTTAGTATTTCAGCTATGAAAGAATTTACATACCTCATAGTTAAGATAAAACTTAAGACATACTTTCGCAACAACCCTCCTGGCAAAATTTACATACCTCATAGTTAAGATAAAACACTAATCTCTCCAACATAGGTGCTAATGTAGTTTGTAGATTTACATACCTCATAGTTAAGATAAAACTATTTTATAATTATCGAGTGCATTAGCGGTATGAAAATTTACATACCTCATAGTTAAGATAAAACGTAAGGGCAGATACGTTGGTTGATAATATTAACTTATTTACATACCTCATAGTTAAGATAAAACAAATAATGCAAAATCAATTGAAGGATGTAATAAGATAATTTACATACCTCATAGTTAAGATAAAACTCCGCCCTCCTTTATAAAGGTGTAGATGATGAAATATATTTACATACCTCATAGTTAAGATAAAACTAATTCTACATACCAAATATCTCCTCTGTATGTAGTATTTACATACCTCATAGTTAAGATAAAACCTTTTTCTTTGCGGATCCACCCTATTATGAAACAGATTTACATACCTCATAGTTAAGATAAAACGCCAGTATTAGGAGCAACTTGTAAACAGAGAGTTACATTTACATACCTCATAGTTAAGATAAAACAAAAATAAAATGAAAAAAGCAATGTAAGGAGTGTAAATTTACATACCTCATAATTAAGATAAAACATATTAACCCTCCATTCTTATTTTATTTCCACACCCATTTACATACCTCATAGTTAAGATAAAACTGAATTTATTAGACAG
>CAYMGW010000035.1:4241-9396 GCA_964390085.1 uncultured Tissierella sp. | reverse complement strand
GAACGCCCCGTGAATGAACTCGACTCTTTAAAGAAGATAAAACTGAATTTATTAGACAGATTCGGCAGCATAGACACGAATTTACATACCTCATAGTTAAGATAAAACGTGTCATAAATTGTTGTCTTGCTTCTGCTTCTGTTGTATTTACATACCTCATAGTTAAGATAAAACGAAGCTGTATTATCCAATCCGGTAGAAGCTTCAACAAATTTACATACCTCATAGTTAAGATAAAACTGAAAAAAAGATGGAAAACCAAAATCAAAAGATTTGAATTTACATACCTCATAGTTAAGATAAAACTTGAATCATCAAAGGAAAGCATTGAACGATATAAAAAATTTACATACCTCATAGTTAAGATAAAACAGATATTCAAACTGAAACTACAGAAGAAATACAAGAATTTACATACCTCATAGTTAAGATAAAACAAGTAGATGAAAGATTTAAATTAAAGTCCCTTACAGATTTACATACCTCATAGTTAAGATAAAACCGTAGATAGTACAGTAAATGAAAGTTGGAACCTTCTATTTACATACCTCATAGTTAAGATAAAACTAAGAAATATAAAGACACAGTAAGAAAAATGACAGGATTTACATACCTCATAGTTAAGATAAAACAATTCAGATGAAAAGACCTATGATGAAAAGGATATAGATTTACATACCTCATAGTTAAGATAAAACTTCCTCTTTAATATCAGCATACTTACTATCATTTTGATTTACATACCTCATAGTTAAGATAAAACTCTCCGTTTTATTAGAAGTATCTTTTTTTGTTTCATTATTTACATACCTCATAGTTAAGATAAAACCATACTTCAACCGCATCTGTGTACTGTCTCCCCTTGTATTTACATACCTCATAGTTAAGATAAAACACTTACTTACTTATAAAAATTTTGTTGACTTGTACTAATTTACATACCTCATAGTTAAGATAAAACGCTGTAATTAGACACTTCTAAAGAATTTTCATTGATAATTTACATACCTCATAGTTAAGATAAAACGACTAGACAGCTCCAAAGCACTTTCTTATATGAGTAATTTACATACCTCATAGTTAAGATAAAACTTTATGATGGTATAAAAAATGCTACCGGCATTTTAGAATTTACATACCTCATAGTTAAGATAAAACAACTACTATAGATGAACTTACTGCAACAATACTAAAATTTACATACCTCATAGTTAAGATAAAACCTCTATTTTCTTTATTGATCTCTTTGAGCCTAACACATTTACATACCTCATAGTTAAGATAAAACTATTATGCCGATATTAAAGAAGCATGGACAGATGAATTTACATACCTCATAGTTAAGATAAAACGTAAATAGAGGAGATTATAGAAGCGGCTCTGAACATATTTACATACCTCATAGTTAAGATAAAACCTGCTATAGAATTTTTTAGCCTTACATCTGACTGCCATTTACATACCTCATAGTTAAGATAAAACACCTATTATAAAATCAATTACTGGTACAATTTCCTTATTTACATACCTCATAGTTAAGATAAAACCTTAACATAGGAAGTGAAGAAAGTAACTTCAATATTATTTACATACCTCATAGTTAAGATAAAACTGATTTATAAGAAAATTAAATGAATAGTTTAAGCTTATTTACATACCTCATAGTTAAGATAAAACAGAGCTAGGAAACGCTACACAAGCGTACATTGAAGCATTTACATACCTCATAGTTAAGATAAAACTATCTTCTTTTGTCTTTGATGTAACAGTTAAATTTAAATTTACATACCTCATAGTTAAGATAAAACGTCGGGTAAAAATGCAAAAGTCTTTTTATTATCTGAATTTACATACCTCATAGTTAAGATAAAACGAGTTATTTCTACTATAGCTGGAGTTATCGTGTTACCATTTACATACCTCATAGTTAAGATAAAACAATTATTCTCATATTTTATTCCTCCTATATAAAAATAATTTACATACCTCATAGTTAAGATAAAACAAACAAAGAGAAGAATACACCAACATAGTAGATGAAATTTACATACCTCATAGTTAAGATAAAACCATGACGATGCTGCCTAATTTGTCTTATAAATTCAAATTTACATACCTCATAGTTAAGATAAAACCCCAAATTTGAGTACTCTCTATAAGCCCTATTTTACTAGCTTTAGAAGCATTTGTATATGCTGTAAATCTACTTACTCTGCAGTAAAGGTATAGTAGTGTTTCTATATCGATGATTTAAATTACTACAAAGCCTTGTCTATTAAGGCTTTACAGAACAATAATCAAAAAACTGGTTTACTGCAATTTTCAGTTTATAAGAAAAGTTCATCATAATTTTTCTCTTTACCAATTATATGTTTTTTAATGTTTTTTGCATTTTCGACCCTATAAATGTATAAAGAATCCTCTGCAGTATCTAAATTTTTACTCACATCAGCCAAACACTTATGCAATTTCCCTTCTGTTATATTTCCTTCAAAAACAGAATTTTGTGTCCAAGTTAAGTATTTTTTTAAAGTTTTCCTTACTCTATTTATTCTCTTTTCACCTACATCATAGGTAAGAATAACAAACATAACAATTTCTCCAATCTTATATTTTACCACCAGGCTTTTAAAGGCTTGTATATTTCATCTCCTATCAAATGCTTAATTAATTTATAGCATTCTAACCTAATAAAGTACCTATACGAAACTTTTCTATTTAAGCCCCTATGTTTAATAGTTGTACCTAACTTTTTTTCATATTCACTTATGAATTTTTTTCTTCCAGACTCATTTAAGAAACATATACCTTCATTAATATCAAAATCATTATCATTAATTATTCTATTATTTATCAAATAAAATATAAGGGAATCTACTATAAGAGGTTTAAAGATTTCTGATATATCTAATGTTAACGAAAATCTTTTTGTAGAAGGTTCATGAAGATAGCTTATAGTAGAATCTAACTGAGTATTGTATATTTCCCCTAATACTGTTGTATACATTAAACTATTACCAAAAGATATCAAAGTGTTAATAGGATCCGTAGGTGGACGCTTTTCCCTCTTTTCAAAGTTAAAATCTTTTTTTAAAATAAGCGGAAATGTTTTGTAATATATTTTTCTTATCCTTCCTTCTGCACCCATTAGTTCATTAATATTTTCTGCCCTATAAACATTAGAAAGTTCTCCTTCAATCTGCTCAATATACTCGCTTGTTTTATCTTTATGCCTTCTTAGCTGCCTTAAGATATGAAAAGCTGCGCTATCTACAAAGCATTTTGCTAGATACATTCGCTTTTCACTGTTTATATAATTTTCTGATTGTTTTACTAAAAGTAGTCCTGAAACATTCTTTTTTCTTGGGTATATTGTCCCACTATAAAATCCATAGTAGTTATAGTAATTTATCATTACTCCATACTGAGCAGCATAATTGAGTAGCTTTGTGTTTAAATCTACTTCTCCATAAAGATGCAATCTCTCTGTCTGCTCAATAGGCAAAGACTTTTTATTATCCTCGGCATCTATAAATTGAAATGTATTTTCATGTCTTTTTATTCTTCCATTGCTGAAAATGTAATAATCCTTTCCCATTACTCAAACTCCTTTACAAAGCAAAATTCATAATAAGAACATTTAGTGCAATAAGGAAGCTTAATTACCTTGGGAGGACTATTCTGACTTATTATTTTTTTAATGTCTACTAATGCTAATTTAATCTTTTCTTCTAACTCAGGATTAAGTTCCACCTCTTCAATTTTCTTCTCTTTCACGTAATTTATACTTCCTTTTTTCTCTATGCCCATTTCTTTCAAATAAAATAAATAGTACAAAAGCTGCATTTTATCAGCTTCAGACATCTTACTAGATATTTTTACTTCTTTAACATAATCATCTTTTAAAATATCTACTTTTATTAAATCTCCGATAAGCTGTTCTTTGAACTTGTCTCTACGGTATGAATTTTCATGAATAACTTTTCCCTGGAGTACTCTATCACTATTATTTTCCATAGATATCCCTTTATCAAACAGCCAGAGTTTTCTTTTACATATAAAATAATAGTTAACCTTTATCCCTTGAGTTTTAAAATTCTCAAAATCAAAATCCATAAACTCACCCTCAAATATCTTATATTTCATCTATGATAAGATAAATTTAAATAAAATTATCTGTCATCTCTTCAAATAATATCCCTTTATTGCTGTCATATTTATTGTCTAAAATATACAAATTATTAAATCCTTGTATAGGAATAACACTTTTTAGGCATTTATATTTAGGGAGATTCAAGGATATCCTGTTTATTTTTCTAATAGATTTCTTCTTTTCATCTTTATTCAAACTATTATAATTCTCAAATAAATCTAAATTTTCATCGTAAATCTCTTTAGGTATTACCCTTAAACTATCTATATCTCTAAGCACGCTTTGAGCATCTGAACTTGATTTTTCAAAGTCAATTACACTATCTAAATATCTTAATGCAATGTTAAATTGTTTATAAAACTCAGTTCCTATAAGATTTTCTTTGGAGTAAAGTTTATCTACCAATTCAACTTTATCCTTTTCACTCATTAAAACATTATCAAAAGGCTTTATATACTCAATACTCTTATTTAGTATATCTTCATCATAGATATACTTTACTCCAGAAGGATTTAATGTATATATGTATACATTAGGAATGTCCATGTCAAAGCTTCTTTTCCTATAACACCTTCCAAACCTTTGAAATAAACTATCTAGGAAGGCAACTTCTGTATATAAAAAATCAAAATCTATATCTAATGAAGCTTCAACAATTTGTGTTGTAATCCATATTCCCTTATTTTTTTCTCTTAATTTGTTTCCATTTTCGTCTTTATCATCAGCAAAATTTTTTATTTTAGCTTCAAGAGCAGATCTGTCCTTCTGAATAAACATTGAGTGAAGTAAACTTACACTTACATCTTCTTTATTCCTTTCCATTACTTTTTCATAAAGCTCCATAGCTTTTTTCACTGTATTAACTATTACTATAACCTTATTTTCTACCCCTCTATGGATAATTTCATCAATATCCTCCACTATCTCTTTATCTTTAACTTTTATCCTATGCCGTTTTGTATCCATTTGATAATTCCCTATTTCAAGTTTTATTTCTTTTTC
>CAYMGW010000035.1:4010-4231 GCA_964390085.1 uncultured Tissierella sp. | reverse complement strand
ATTAGGAGAATATCCTTGAATTTCATCTATTACTACTTTTGAGTAAGCAAGAGTAGCAAATATTTTCTCATATCCTCTATATTTGAATGGGAATTTAAACAATTGATCAATAGTTGAAAAAGATACTTTTTTTGAAAATAATTTTGATTGCTCATATACAGAATTAGAATCCTTATACCCCTTTTCCTCTAAGTAGTCTAAGCTTGTAGAGTGTAAAAGGC
>CAYMGW010000035.1:0-4000 GCA_964390085.1 uncultured Tissierella sp. | reverse complement strand
AGGCCTACACTTTCATATTGCATAGAATCTTTTAATCTTGAAAATAAAGCATTGATACTAACCCTCAAAGGAAGTGTAAAAAAGCCTTTAGTATTATCCAACCATAAAAGAGCTGATTCCGTTTTTCCTATACCAGTAGAAGCTACTAACAGCACATTTTTATTCTTATTATTTAAACAAAATATTTGAGCTTCTCTTAAAGAGCCTTTAAATTCTTCTTCGATATATTCTTTTGTAAGCATTCCAACCTCTTTGCTTACTGTCTCTTCAATTATTTCATGAGCTGAAGCGCTATGGTCTATTCTATGAAGCAAGCCTTTTAACATTATATAATCCTTATAATAAGGACTATTTTTAGTTATGCGACAATTACTCTCTAATTCTTTCGTATATTTTTTGGTTAATTTCTTTATATTTAAACTCATTTCATTATTTATATCATCTAATTTAAAACTAAGATCTTCGTCTATAATTTTATTTATTAACTCTATATCTGCTTCTTCATTTCTTTCATGATGGTAAGAAATAGCTTGAACTAATAATGTTTTTTCTTCCTTACTCAAGCCTAGTTCTTTGAACGGAATAAATGCTGGAGATAAATAAGCATGTGGTACATTAATACCAATATTATCCTTAATTTTTGTTTCTCCGATTTTTTCTCTAATAATATTTTGAAATGTGTTATTACATTTACCTAGGTCGTGATATTGACAAGCTAAAAATAAAAGATACCAAAATCTGTCTTTATCTATATTTATTACCGCTTCTATTTTTTCTTTATATTCTTCCTTTATAGTGTAATATTTCTCTACCAATAAATCTGTATGCTCTCTTAAAGATTCCGCAGGATTTGACTTAGCATAAAACATAAAATTCCCTCCTCAATTTTTTAAAAGCTGGAGATTACTCTCCAGCATAAGCAAAAAATACTATATCTCCTTGTGAATCCATTAATATATTCCCCTCATCTATCTGTTGGCCTTTTTCTGCGTAAATTACATCAACCCGTTTCCATAGTCTAAGGTTGTTTTGAACATCATATTTGTAGTTAAGCCTATATCCTATGCCGCTGCATCTAAACTGAATTTTTTCTTTAGGTATATATATCGGCCTTTTGATTATAATGTATTGATCTTCATCGGCCGCATCTATTTCTTCAACATCAACAAAGCCTATATCATCAACTCTAACCATATCTTCTCGCCTTCCTAAACTTAAATGTTCTTCAGAATTTTTAAATCTTTCAAGTATATCATTTAAAATACTTTCTTCAGCTTTGATGTGTATAATCAGATTTATACCAAAGAGCATATGAGTATTTAATGGCATAGAAGTGACAGAATTAGATTTATAAAAATACATTGTGTTATAACTATTAAATATACTTTCATAGTCCCCTTGAATAGATATTTCCATAGGCACATAGGAATCTGCCCCTAGCAAGGAATGTATCATACCACTTACTGTAGAATAAGGTGGAAGAGGGTATGTTTCTGTAACCTTATAAGCAAAAGGTTTTTTATAACATGCACTTTCTTGAAAGAGTTTTAATCTTAAAACCTTCATATTTTATCACACTCCGTAATATCCCTTTACTCCATCCTTTAATCTTCTGAAGAAATCTTCTAAAGAAATTAAGTTATCACCTAATAATTCCTTAAATTCTTCTTTATTAGCAAAAATATTATCTATAAATGCAGCATAAGTATCTTCCTTAATATTCTTATCTAGTAAAGTCATCTCTAGGGTTTCCTTTATCATACTACTATCTAATACATACTTACCATTTCTATTCTCAAGCTTTACTCTTCCTAAGAAAAATGGATTGCTTATTTCGTAAATACCACCTATTACAAACACTGGTGATAAATTTTCTTGTCTTCCTCTAATGTTTCTATTTAATACTTTAACTATATCTAAAAGCTGACTTATTCTATTAAATCTCTCATCTTTACTAATCTTTATGTCATTATCTATACCAATCTTATCTAAATCTATAGTTATTGTATAGGTATAGAAACTTAGATGCTGTTCACTGCTCGCAAGGTTAGGATGTTCCCCTATCCTGTCAGCTAAACCTTTATTATTTAAAAAGTCCATGTCACTTCTGTATGGTTCTAGTGAAATTGCATTACTTAGCCTCACTGCAGCTGATCTTATGAGTGATCCACCTTTAGAATCTGAATCCTTTTTTGAAGTTTTCATATAGCCAAATAGATCCATTTCTTGAGAATCTATGATAGTTGCATCATCTCTAAATTGTATAGTTCCTTTTGCTTTATCTACAACTTGCAGATTCCAATTGTAAAGCTCATGACCTAACCTAACCACATCGAACCTTATGGCTTGCCTAGAAGCGAAGGTATACTGGTTGCCATCCATTCTTGTTAGCTTCTTTAGCTCAGCAATATTAGCTATACCTTCACCATAATTTAGGCTTTGAGCTTGAAAAATCATAGTTATTGTTAATCCTTTACTCATTTACTACTTCCCCCTCATTCTTTTTAAATTCTTTTGATATTAAACCGGCTATGAACGCATGCGCTATCTCATCAAAGTTTAATTCCTTTTCACTAATAATATCTAAAAATATTGAAGGAACTGTTTTTTCAGCATTCATATGAACTCTTAAAAGAGTATCCATAAAATCTTTCTTATTATTGGATTTAGTTGCATTTAACAGTCTATACGCTATAGAATTTATTTTATTTTCAGCATTTTCTTTTCTGTAATAATTTCCTAATTCTAGCCCTCTCATATAAACAAACTTCAGCCTTTTATCATCATCTTTTTTATCCATTTTTACCCCTCCTTTTTTTCTAGTTAAATAATACTTTATCTTTACTGCCTTATAACAATCAGGAGACATCCCATAACCTTGATGAAGGATATTTCTCAATTTTTCATCAATAGAAAACTTCAAGTCTCTATTTCTAAATATGTCTTCAACTATTTTAGCTTTGAACCGTTCTTCCTTTATGGAGTTTAAAATATCCGACTTGTCTTTAAAAAACTCTGCTATATATTTAGGAATATTAAAATAATTCATCTTGCAATTCTTAGATGTATAGTTAGAATTAAATTCAACATATAATATGTTCTGTAATTGCCATACACTTCTTTCTTTAGCGGTCTGAACAATATTTAATATGAATTCTTTGAATGGATTTTCTTTAAATTTGTTTAGATAGAAATTTTCATTACTTTTATATAAATCTTCAAAAGTAGTATCTAGATTTACAAAAGCATAGTATTGTTTATCTTCTTCTTGTATATAGCTCTTATATATTTCTGTAGTTCCTGCAAAGCTACATAACAAAACAAGCCTGCATACATCACATAATGGATAAACAACATTAAAATTCCAAAACATATTTCTACTATTATCTGAACTAACTCCTAGAGGAACAAAATCTCCTTCATTAAAGTCATTTCCTAAACTCTTATATTCACCACATAAAAAACATGTACTGAAATTCTCTTCATCATTTATATATCCAATAAATTCTTCAATACTTTTATTCTTTTTTATTATCTTTTTATTAATATTGTTATAAATTTTTTCTATATGCTTAGGTCTATTTCCACTATTAAGGAAAGTTGATATATTTTTCTCCAAGTGCCCAATATCCTTACCTTCCATACAGCTATTTATATTGCTCATTTCCAATATAGGCTTTATATAGTCTTTAAACATTATTTCTTTTTGTTCTTTGATGCTCTTAGAGGTATTTACCACGTTTAGAAAACTTACTTGCCCAAAAAAACTGTTAGACATCATGGATTTAAATTTATTTAAAGTCATTTTTTCATTAACTATGCTATTCCTTAGGATATTCCCATAATCTTTGCAAACTAACTTTAGTTCCTCTAGTTGATTATATTTTTTTATTTCATTTATAGCTTTGTATTTTTCATCCGCAGCTTTATAAATTTCTTGATTAATTTTTTTGATTTTATCATTATTTGCTTTAACTAATTTCTTTATATAGGCTAATCC
>CAYMGW010000034.1:5502-11581 GCA_964390085.1 uncultured Tissierella sp. | reverse complement strand
ACAGATTGAAAAAATGATGAGATAAGTTTTTCTCCGATATTCAAGCCTCCTAGTGTATTAGGATTATTAAATTCTGTCAATAAAATTACTATCATTCCAACTCCAATTAAAATTCCAGTAATAGTTAGAACTAATTTTGAATGTAAATGTAATTTTCTAAAATGTTTATTCCTTGAAATATCTATATAAACAGAAAATCCCAGACCTCCTAGGATTATTAAACCTGATATGGTCATATTAATAATAAAATCTCCCACAAATGGAACTATGCTGTTTCCTGTGATGTCAAATCCTGCATTGCAAAATGCAGATATAGAATGAAATATAGAAAACCAAATTCCTTTTATTAATCCATATATAGGTATAAACCTAGTCGATAATAAAATTGCACCAATAGCTTCTATAGCAAAAGTAGATAATATAACATATTTAGTTAGTTTAACTAGCCCAGACATGGTTTCCTGATTTAATTGCTCTTTTATTACTAGTCTTTCCTTCAATGTTATTTTCTTTCCGATAATCAATGCCCCTATAGTAGCCATAGTCATAAATCCAAGTCCACCCATTTGTATAAGTAAGATTATTACAACTTGACCAAATAATGACCAAAATTCACCTGTATTTACCACTACTAAACCTGTAACACATACAGCTGAGGCAGAAGTAAACAAAGCATTGATAAACCCAATACTCTCCCCATTTTGTGTAGCTATAGGCAAGTTTAACAATATAGCTCCAATAAGTATTAGACTCCCAAATCCCAATGCTAAAACTCTTGGAGGATCTAATTTAAATCTCTCAAGTCTTACTTTTAAAAACCTCATTAAAATGCCTCCCAATTATATATACCTTTCTTATTATTCCATAATCAGTTAAATCTATGAAAAAAGAAAAATAAAAGTTCCCTCATGGAACTTTTACTATAATTTAACTTCTGCGATTTTTACTAATTTGCACCTTTTGCAATTTCTACTAGTTTAGAAAAGCCTTCTGAATCATGTATAGCCATTTCAGATAACATTTTTCTGTTTATGTCGATATTTGCTTTTTTAAGACCATTAATGAATTTGCTATAGCTCATTCCATTTAATCTTGCAGCAGCATTAATTCTTGCAATCCAAAGTTTTCTAAAATCTCTCTTTCTTTGTTTACGTCCTATATATGCGTAATTAAGTGATTTCATAACTGCTTGATTAGCCGTTCTAAATAATTTAGATTTCGCTCCAAAATAGCCCTTGGCTTGTTTTAATACTTTTTTATGTTTTTTCTTGGCATTAACTGCTCTTTTTACTCTTGCCATCTATAGTACCTCCCGTATTCCTAATATAGTTTTATTATGGTATCATTGAATCTATTCTTCTTTGATCGCCTTTGCTCACTAAAGTCCCTTTTCTTAGGTTTCTAACTCTCTTTGGTGATTTTTTACCAGTTTTATGGCTCTTATAAGCCTTAAATCTCTTTATTAGACCTGAACCAGTTCTCTTAAATCTTTTCGCTGACGCTCTATGAGTTTTCATTTTTGCCATGATGTTACCTCCTTTATTACTCAGTTTTTGGTGTTAAATACATTACCATACTTCGGCCTTCTAATTTTGCTGCCTTTTCTATGGTTCCAACTTCTTCAGTTAGTTTAGCAAAATCATTTAATACCACTTTACCAATTTCTGTATGTCCCATTTCTCTTCCTCTAAATCTAACAGATACTTTAACTTTATCTCCAGATTCTAAGAATTTACTAGCTGTTCTAGCTTTTACATTTAAGTCGTGGGTCTCAATATTAGGTGTTAGTCGAATTTCTTTAACATTAATCACCTTTTGATTTTTTCTAGCTTCTTTTTCCTTCTTTGCTAGCTCATACTTGTATTTTCCATAATCCATTATCCTACATACAGGTGGATTAGCAGTTGGAGCTATCTTTACTAAATCCAATCTCTTTTCTTCTGAAATCTCCATTGCTTTTTTAATAGGTAAAATTCCAAGTTGTGTTCCATCGACATCAATTAGTCTTACTTCTTTATCTCTGATCTCTTCATTAATTTGAAGCTCTTTGATAGTACAGCACCTCCTAAGTTTTCTCAAAAAATTAAAAGCGGGTATAGAATACCCGCTTAAATTCATAGAAACATGAGCCTTATGTAATAAGACTATTTTTACTATCTAAAACCTTATGAGCAAAGCTATAAGGTGAGAAGCGGACACTTCTACTTAAACCCAATATTTAGTTTACCATATTAGTATATATAACAAACATAAATTTGTCAAATGTTTTTTATAATTTAATTTACTAATCTTGTATCTTAATTATTATTTATGTTTGCGAACCTCTTCCTATGAATTAATATACTATATAATAGCTTTATTTACAATTCATAATTCATAATTTGCGCCAGCACCACTATTTCGCTAATTCATATAAAGCATGAGCATATATCTTAGTTATCTTTATCAAATGTTCTATAGAGATATACTCATCTTTCTGATGAGCTACATCTTGTTGACCTGGGAACATTGGTCCAAAGGCTACAGCATTTTCCATTGCCCTAGCATAAGTCCCTCCCCCAATGGTAATTGGTTCCCTTTCTAAATCTCCAGTTTGTTCTCTATATACCTCCATCAATTTTTCAACTAAGAAATTATCCTTTGGTACGTATAAAGGTTTAGTATCACCTTTTCCTTCAACTAATTCTACTTTTGTTTCTTTAAGATTTTCTCTTATTCCATCATAAACTTCTTTCGCACTGCTCTTTATAGGATATCTTACATTTATAGTTAGAATTATTTTGTCCTCATCTAGTTTTATTAAACCAGGATTAAAGTTTAACTTACCAGATATATCATCTTCGTAACCACATCCAATGCCTTCTCCATAGTGTTTAAATCCTATTCTTTCATTGTAAATATTAATGAAATCGCATACATCACATCTACCTTCAAGTAAATAGCCTAATACGTCCATTAGATATGATATAGCATTTTCTCCTTTTTCTGGAGTACTACCATGAGCAGATATCCCCTTAGCCATTACTTTAACCTTATTATCTTTAATATCAATAGTTATTAGGTTATTCTTTTCTTTTTTATAGGCCTTAAATTTATCTTCAAAGTTATTTATATCTTCAACTTCTAAAATTGCTTCTGCATAATCAGGAACCATATTAGGTGCATTTCCGCCTCTTAATCCTATAAGTTTAATTCCACAGCGTCCATTTGGCTCTATTTTTTGTTCTAAATTAAATACTATTATTCCTTTTTCTCCATGAATTACAGGAAAGTCTGCATCTGGAGTAAATGCCATTGTAGGTGGTTTTTCATGTTTAAAATAGTAGTTCATACAACCCCAGCCTGTTTCCTCATTAGTACCAAATATTATTCTAATCTTCCTATTTAGAGCTACACCAGATTCTTTTAAAGCCTTCATAGCATAAAGTGTAGCTATAGCAGGTCCTTTATCATCTGCAGTACCTCTACCAAATATTTTATCTTCATGAATTTCTCCACCATATGGAGGATAAGTCCAACCTTCACCTTCAGGTACAACATCAAGATGAACTAGAATGCCTACGGTTTCATCACCTTCTCCAAATTCTGCATATCCAGCATATCCTTCTAAATTTTTAGTTTCAAAACCTAATTCTTTAGATAATTCCAATGCATACTCTAAAGCCTTATATGGTCCTTCTCCGAAAGGCATATTTAGCTTAGCTTTCTCTTCTACGCTTTTAATCTTAATGATTTCCTGAGTTGATTTAACAATTTCTTCCTTGTAGTTATCAATTAAGTTAATGTAATTCATTTAATCACCTATCCTTTCCTATCTACCATTATTATACCTTTGTTGTTATTTTCCTACAACTTTATTATTTTTCTTTTATAGAAATTGGATTAAATGGTTACACTATTTTTAGAAAAATATATAAGGTGGGGATAAATTGAAAAAGAAAAAAATAATATTTTTATTTTTGGTATTAGGGTTGATTGCATCCTTTATACTTATCTATGACGGTTTTTTTCCAACTGCAAGTTTTTCATCCTTTAAAGTTGGAGATAGATTAGCAGTATGGGTAATCACTCTAATCCTATTTATTCTCTATAGCAAAACAGATACAAAGCCCCAGCTGGTCCCCTCTGTTTTATCTATTGAAAAGGATACAGGAAGAGAAAGAGATAAATCAGATGTATCTTTTAAAGATGTTGCAGGATTAGATGAAATAAAAGAAGAATTACAGGAGACTATTGATTTTATCAATAATTCTATGAAATATAGGAAGATGGGAGCTAAAATCCCTAAGGGTATTTTATTTCATGGGCCTCCTGGTACTGGTAAAACTTTGTTAGCTAAGGCTGTAGCCGGTGAAACCAACTCAACCTTTCTTTATGCATCTGGCTCAGAGTTTGTAGAAAAATATGTTGGAGTAGGTGCTAAAAGAGTTAGAACTCTGTTTGAAAGGGCGAAAAAAGAAGCGCCATGCATCATTTTTATAGATGAAATAGATGCAATAGGTGCAAGAAGAAATCTAGAATCTAATAATGAAAAAGACCAAACGCTAAACCAACTCCTAGTGGAAATGGATGGATTTAATACCAATGAAACAGTTATAGTAATCGGTGCCACCAATAGACTTGATTTATTAGATGAAGCTTTACTTCGACCTGGTAGATTTGATAGACATATATTTGTAGGCAATCCAAATGCTAAGGCTCGAGAGCAAATATTAGAGGTTCATACTAAAAATAAGCCACTAGATAAATCTATTGATATTAAAACAATTGCCAAAAAAACCACTGGATTATCTGGAGCACAATTAGCTAACATTGCCAACGAGGCAGCTATTATCGCAGTTAGAAAAAATAAAACTATTATATCCATCAGTGAATTTGATGCAGCTATTGAAAGAGTATTGGCTGGATTGGAAGTGAAGAATCCTACTGTATTAAGAAAAGAGAAAGAAACCGTAGCAATACACGAATCAGGTCATGCTTTAGTTGCTAAAATCCTTGAAACTGATATAGTCCAAAAGATATCAATAGTTCCAAGAGGTCAGGCTTTAGGCTATGTACTTAAATTTCCAGATGAAGAAAGATATTTATTAACTAAATCTGAATTGGAAAATAAAATCACTTGTCTCCTGGCTGGAAGAGCTGCTGAAGAATTAATATTTAAGGAAATCACTACAGGAGCTAAAGATGATTTAAATAAAGCAACAGATATAGCTAGAGAGATGGTATGCAGTTATGGTATGAGTAGCTTGGGCACCATGGCCTTAGATGAAACTTTTATGAGATATAATTCTGACACTATTAGGATTGAAATCAAAAAAATTATCGATGAAAAGTATACTGAAGCACTCCGAATTATAGAAGAAAACAAATATTTACTTCACTATATTGCTAATACTTTATTGGAAAAAGAAACAATAAATAATGAAGAATTAGATAGTATCTTTAGACTCTATAAGAAGCCATTACCTTGTGCAACTGAATTTAATTAGAGAGATAAGCAAAAAAAGAACGGCGCAAAGTACCGTTCTTTTTACTTATTCCTTATTTCTTTTTTTCTTCTACTTCTTTAATCACTTGGCCAATAAAGTCTTCAACTTTAATTTGACCTTTATCTCCTTCGTCTCTCTTTCTTACAGAAACTAATTTTTCTTCTACTTCCTTTTCACCTACTACTAGCATATAAGGTATTTGTTGTAGTTGAGCTTCTCTAATCTTATATCCTATTTTTTCAGCCCTATCGTCTAATTCAACTCTAATACCCTTGTTTGCCATCTCTTTCTTGATTTCATAAGCATAATCATTGAATTTATCTGATATTGGAAGTATTATTGCCTGTACAGGGGCTAACCATACTGGGAATTTACCTGCATAATGTTCTATTAATATTCCCATAAATCTTTCCATACTACCATATATAGTTCTATGAATCATTACTGGTCTTTTCTTTTCATTATCTTTATCTACATAAGTTATATCAAATCTTTCTGGCATTTGGAAATCTAGTTGAATTGTACCACATTGCCAAGTTCTACCTATAGCATCTTCTAATTGGAAGTCTATCTTTGGTCCGTAGAATGCT
>CAYMGW010000034.1:0-5492 GCA_964390085.1 uncultured Tissierella sp. | reverse complement strand
TAACGATCAGATTTTAAAAAACGACATTTTTATAAGATATAATCTATATTTTTTTCCTTCAAAGCTTCTATAAGACCATTTGTAGCCATTTCCCATTGCTCATCAGAACCCATTGAATTTTCTGGTCTAGTAGATAGTTCAATATGATATTTAAATCCAAATACATTGTATATATAATCAGCTAAATTTATTATATTAACTAATTCCTCTTTTATTTGAGATGGTAGTACAAATAAATGAGCATCATCTTGAGTAAAAGATCTAACTCTCATTAATCCATGTAATGCTCCTGATAATTCATGTCTATGAACTAATCCAAGTTCTCCCCATCTTAGAGGTAAATCTCTATAGCTGTACATCTTTGATTTGTATACTAAAATAGAGCCAGGGCAATTCATTGGTTTAATAGCATAGTCATCGTCATCGATATTTGTAAAATACATATTTTCCTTATAATGATCCCAGTGACCTGATTGATGCCATAGTCTTTCATTCAATATTAAAGGTGTTTTAATTTCATTATATCCAGCTTTAGTATGCTCTTCTCTCCAAAAGTTTTCTAAGATATTTCTTATTACCATTCCCTTTGGATGGAAGAATGGGAATCCAGGCCCCTCTTCATGGATACTGAATAAATCTAATTCTTTACCTAGTTTTCTATGGTCTCTTTTCTTAGCTTCTTCTAACATTTGAAGATATTCTTCTAGCTCCTTTTTCTTTTCGTAAGTTGTTCCATAAATCCTTTGAAGCATTTTATTCTTCTCATCACCACGCCAGTACGCACCAGCGATACTTAAAAGTTTAATAGCCTTAACCTTCTTAGTATCATATAGGTGAGGACCAGCACATAGGTCAGTAAATTCACCTAATTTGTAGAAAGATATTTCTTCATCTTCTGGAAAATGTTCAATTAAATCAACCTTATATACTTCTCCTTTTTCCTTAAAATACTCAAGAGCTTCATTTCTTGGCATTACATATCTTTCAAGAACATGGCCTTCCTTAGCTATTTTCATCATTTCTTCTTCAATCTTCTCTAAATCCTCTGGAGTAAATCTATGCTCTGTATCAAAATCATAATAGAAGCCATTATCTATTGCAGGGCCTATAGCAAATTTAACTCCTGGGAAAAGTTTTTGTACTGCAAGAGCCATAATATGAGCTGATGTATGCCAAAATATAGCCTTTCCTTCCTTATCTTCAAACTTCACTACCCTAAAAGTAGAATCTTCATCTATAGTTTCTTGCATTCCTTTTGTATCTCCATTTACAACTGCTCCAAGGGCAACCCTTGCTAAGCCTTCAGATATATCCTTAGTAACATCATATACACTTATACCTTTGTCATATTCTCTAACGGCGCCATCTGGCAATGTAATCTTAATCCTTTCCATTTTCATTCCTCCTTATATTTAATAAACTATTCATATCTATAGTCTCTAAGCAATTCACAGTCGCAATTTCGAACACCAATCTATTTACTCGCTTCGCTCATATAAATTGGGTTCTCATTGCGTTTGACCTACATCAATTCGCTACGCTCATTGTGTTAGGTCATAAAAATAAGCCTTTCATCCCTACATATGTCTATGTAGGGACGAAAGGCTAAGTTTCGTGGTTCCACCCTAATTACTTCTCAATATAAATAACGCTAATTAGCGGAAGTCTTTCAGTCAGACTCGGTTCAGGGGTAGTTTTCGTATATCTTTCTCATAAGAAGACTTCCAGCCACGATCTTCTCTCTCTAAAAGGAAATAATATATTACTCTTCCCATCGTCACCTATAATATTAAATTAACTTATATTTTAACATTAGGATATCTAACTGTCAAGTAATTATTCATATTTATACCATTATTATTTTTATCTTAAACATTTGATTACTTCTTCTAAAGAAATGTTTTTTTGTTCCCCTGTTTTCATATCTCTAAGGGAATAAGTATTATTCTCAGCTTCCTCTTGACCTATTACTATTACATAAGGGATGTTTAACTTATCTGCATAATTAAATACTTTTCCTACTTTTCCTTTTTCTAGATATATTTGACTATAGATACCTTCTTCTCTCAATGCATTAGCTATCTTAACTCCATTATCCATAAATCCTTCCATAGAGATGATTAACACCTTTATAAGAGAATTCTCTTTAGATTCAATTATTTTACCTTCCATTAACTGATAAAACAATCTAGTAAAGCCTATAGAGATTCCTACTCCTGGTAGCTTTTGCTTTGTATAGAAGGATGCTAAATCATCATATCTTCCTCCTGAGCAAATAGAGCCAAGAGAAGGATAATCATCTAGGAAAGTCTCATATACAGTACCAGTGTAATAGTCTAAACCTCTGGCAATGGTTAAATCTATCTTATAGTTATTCTCTGGTACTCCAAATAATTCGATATATTTAATCACAGTAGCTAATTCTCCTAAACCTTCTTTAAATATTTCGTTGTCAATTGTTAATTTTTTAAGTTTTTCTATTACTTCTTCATTTGAACCTTCTATAGATATAAAGTTTTTAATGCTTTCTATAATATTTTCACTAAAACCTAGATTTTGGAGTTCCTTCTCTACTCCTTCTATTCCAATTTTATCTAATTTATCAATAGCCCTAAGTACAAGAGTTGAATCCTCTATATCAATGCTTTGGAAGAATCCCTTTAATACTTTTCTATTGTTTATCTTTATAGTAAAAGAGTCAAATCCCAAATCTTTAAAAGTAGAATAAATAACAGATGGTATTTCTGCATCATTGATAATATCAAGAGTTCCATTTCCTATAATATCTATATCACATTGATAAAACTCTCTAAATCTACCTTTTTGATTTCTTTCTCCTCTATATACTTTACCAATATGATATCTTCTAAATGGGAAATTTAACTCTGAATAATGCTGTGCTACATACCTAGCCAAAGGTACTGTAAGGTCAAATCTAAGAGACATATCTGTGCTTCCTTTTTCAAATCTATAGATTTGTTTTTCAGTTTCTCCTCCACCTTTAGCTAAAAGTACCTCTGTTTTTTCTATTACAGGAGTATCTATAGGAAGAAACCCAAATTTCTCATAATTTGCTCTAATCGTATCTAACATTTTATTAAATAGTATCTGATCCGTTGGTGTCAGTTCCATAAACCCCGGTAAAATTGATGGTTTAACTATATCTTTACTCATATCATAACCTCCATATGTATTACTTTATACTATAATAACAAATATATTAATATTTTCCAATCTCTTATTGAATAAAAAAGAAGCTGATTTAATCAACTTCTCTTTACTTCCCCTTTTTCAGCTTAGTCTTTAATTTACAGATTTCGCATCCATCGCAAATCTGTACTTTATCTCTAAAGACCTGAGAAATAACATTAACTAATTCCTTCTCTTTTCCTTCCTCTACATGCAATACTAACTTTATAGGAGAAAGAACTATCAATGAACTAACCAGAAGATCAGCTTTACTTATATCTTCATACCACTTATCATCTGGTGCGTACTCTAACAAACCATTCTCAATTATATTATTATCCTTATCTAATAGAAAATAATCATTATCTTTAATAATAACATTAACTAATTCATATTTAGGTTCCTGTATGTCTACAAAATATTGGAGCATACTTAAAAATTCTAAATATTCTCTTTCTATCTCAAACTGACCTATAGCCTTTTCTACAGAAATATCTATTATATATATAAATCTTCTTAATCTAAAATTCATAAATCCATCTATTAATATAGCATTATTCTCAATTAAATAATTAAGAATTTCTTCATTAACTATACCCTTTTCTTTTATATAATAGTTTTCATTCAATATTGTAGAATGAGTTGATGTAACTATCTTTTCTTTATCAGCTAAGGAATAATCATCACATATTTTTACTACTCTATCCATAATTATTGGCTTAATATATATTTCCAAAATAATATCCTGCACTAAATTCGCTATAGCTCTATAAAATGCAATATCTTCTAGGTTTTTTTTCGTTTCCAAAGAAAGTGAAAATTCAAATCTACCTTCATACTCTTCCTCTTTAACACTTATCTTAGAATTGGAGAAATACCTATTTATTAGCTTTCTTACTTCGTCTATATTTAGATTCCCACCAACTTTTATAGCTTGCATTGTATCACTCCCTTCTTTTACTAGTATGTACCTAGAGAGTAGACATATACAATATAAAGACTTACACTAATGGCAATATAGAGCAATTATAGTACCAATATCTAGAAGATTTTTTTGTGACAAAAAAATTAAATCAGTACTGTTTTCAATGAAAAATTTTAAGATTTCATCTTTATTAGGATGCTCGTTTAAGCTACCTGATATAATAGATTTACCATTGTATAAATTTCCATTTGTACCACCAATAAAACCATAATTTTGTCCTTTTAACAACACATGTCCTGATTCAATTAACAAAATTTTATAACCTAGGGAAATTAGTTTTTTATACATAGGATAATCAGCAGTTATAGCTGCATCTTCTCCAACTATGGCTAAGGAGCATTTTGTATATCCTTGATTCACATTTACAAAATCAATATTTTCTTTTTTTAAATGAAATTTTAAGACTTCATCAGTATATTTGAAATTGTGAATTGCAATCCCTCTTAGTCTTCCTACATTATATGCAATGTCTTCTGGATATTTACTACTTAAATATTTTTCTCCTTTGATTAAATTAATACCCATATCACTTAACTTTTCTTCATAATAGTCAAAAACATTTGGAGCAATAGCTAAAGTATTGTGATTTATTGGATGAATAACTATATCTGGATGATATGCAATACTTTCATGTACCTCATTACATCTTATTGTCTTAATTACTTTCAAACCCAATCTCTCTAAATTGTTTTCTATTTCTTTATCTATTCTTCCATCTACTATTGCTACATTAGCTGATTTTAAAGGAATAAAAGGATTCATAAAATCACCTCAGGTTAAATATAAAATAATAAAGTAGAACTTTCCTATTCGTTATAAAAAAACTCTAGAATCAACGATTCTAGAGTTTTATGGAGGCGCCACCCAGATTTGAACTGGGGAGTAAAGGTTTTGCAGACCTCTGCCTTACCACTTGGCTATGGCGCCAAATAATGATGTCCTAATCTATTAGGACACTTTTCTAAGTTTCGCAGTTTCGCAACTCAAATTTGCCTACTCCCTATGGTCGTGCAAATTTGGTGCTCATTGCATTTGACCTACCTACAATTCGCTAACGCTCATTGGGTTAGGTCATAATGGAGCGGAAGACGAGATTCGAACTCGCGGCCCTCGCCTTGGCAAGGCGATGCTCTACCACTGAGCCACTTCCGCATAATTGATTTTTCGCTGCCTTATTATAATAGCATAAATTATTACAAATTGTCAATACTTAATTATATGTTTTCAATTGTTAATTGTGCATTGTTATTTGTACATTAATGCTGGTGCCCGGAGCCGGAATCGAACCAGCGACACGTAGATTTTCAGTCTACTGCTC
>CAYMGW010000033.1:7329-11614 GCA_964390085.1 uncultured Tissierella sp. | reverse complement strand
GGGCTTTGTGCACCACATCCCTTCGCTGGGAGCAAAGCTCCACTATAGGGTCTATCTCTGAGGTCCAGCTCAGGGACGTTGCAAATACGGGACGTTAGACGAAATTATACTTGAGGTGATTAAATTGAATAATGCTAAAAACGAATGGAAGGTACATAAACTTATTATAGAAAAGATAGAGGGAGAATATCAGATTTCTTTGTCAGATATAATAAAAAATTCTATAAAGGTATTTAAAGAAAAAAACTATAATAAAATACTTGATTTAGGCTGTGGAACTGGAAGAAATTCTTTGTTTTTGCACAACATGGATTTGAGGTATTTGCTTCAGATATTTCTAAAGAATCAATAGATATATTAAGAAATAAAGTACATAGAAAAGATATTTTTAATATTAACATCTATAATTTTAGTTTTGAAAATATTAAATTTGAAAATGATTTTTTTGATGCTGTTGTTTGTACATCAGTATTACATCATGCGCAACTTAAGGATATAAAAAAGGGAATAGCAGAAATTTTTAGAGTACTAAAACCAAAGGGATGTCTAATTCTTGATATGTTATCAAATGATGATTTATCATATGGCTTGGGAAAGGCTATTGAAGAAAATACGTTTGTTGGATCAAGAGAAGGGGAAGAAGGAATACCTCATCATTATACTGATATAGAAGAATTAAAAAAATTATTAGAAAAATTTTCTGAAGTTAATATTTATAGAAATGAATATATTATAGATATTCCAGCTGGCACAGAATATAGTTCAAAGGTATTCGATATTATTGCATTTAAGTAGACATCACAAACTTCTCCTAACAATGTATTTGCGCAAGGGTGCACTAAGGCACAATCTTAAGGTATTGTGAATCACATCCCTTCGCTGGGAGCAAAGCTCCACTATGGGGTTTATCTCTGGGGGCCAGCTCAGGGATGTCGCAAATACTGAGACGTTATAAGGAATGGCGATATCGGGGTTGTACTTTGAGATCTGTTTACGAAAACAAGATATTGCATAACAGTAGAAAAGTGTTAAACAAGGATTATTATTTTAGGTGAGGTGTTAATAGTGCAAAAGGATTGGCTTTTTAGTGATAAATCGCATATTTGTAGTTTTAGAACTGTTGGTGTATTGATACGAAACAATAAAATTTTAGTTCAGCGAGACAAAAGGGGTAATGAGTACGCTTTACCAGGTGGGCACGTGAAGATTGGTGAAACTTCTATGGAGTCCTTAATTAGAGAATACAAAGAAGAAACTGGAGCCGACATTAATTGCCAACGACTTATCTGGACAGAAGAGTGTTTTTGGTATTGGAATAACAAGCCGGCAAATACAATAGCATTTTACTATTTAATAAACCTATGTGATGGCTCTGATATTCCAGATAATGGTGAGTTTGTTTCTCAAAAGGATAATTGCAACGTTGTTTTGGGGTGGGTGCCATTAGAACAGATAAATGCAATAACAATATACCCTTTATTTATTAAAGAAAGAATATTCAATATAAGTCAGCATACTGAGCATTTTATTAGAAGATGCTAAACTAACAAAATGGGCATAATCCTATAGAAAAAAGATGTCTCCACTTCTTATAACAGGGGCTTATCGACATCAGGAAGTAAATATAATAGGGAAAGTCTGACATCGATAAGCCCCAGAACGTTATGCATCATTAAATATAAAACCTTATAAGGAGATAAATACTATGGATAATGAAAAAAGAATTTAAGTAAAATGCAACAAGGAGCTGTAACTTTATTAGATATATTAGGATGGAAAGGCATTTGGCAAAGAAAAAGTGATGCTATTGAAAAATTAATTAAGTTAATAGATAAAATGGAAGATAGGGTTTCTTTTTTAACAAATGCCCAAAAAATGATAGGTTTAAAGATTTAGAAGTAGAAGTAAAGAGTATTTCAGATACAATTGGTTTAATTACATATGGAGAACCTGATATTGCATTGGAGTTTCATGCACTTATTTCAAGTATAATAATAAGTAGTTCTATATTGGAAGAAATCCGTGTTCGAGGTGCCACTGCTTATGGATATTTTACTACAAAAGACAATATAATGGTTGGACCTGCAATTGATGAGGTAGCATCATGGTATGAGATGACTGACTGGATAGGAGTTATACAAACTCCATCAGCTATGTTTCAAACTAATACTCAGAATTTTATATTTAACAAATATGAGATTTTGAGTAAATATGATGTATATATAAAATGGTATGGAAAAATAAATACTTATTGTTCAAATTGGACTGTAGCATGGAATTGGAAAAATAAACATTCTAAAGAAGATTTATTAAAATGCTTCTTAAAAATGGGGCCAATAACTCCAAGTATTTCTTTTAAGTTTATGAATACTCTAAAATTCTATGAAGATATGATGATATTGAAGAATTCAAATATTTCTCTACAACAGGTGGCAGCATCAAAATTAGAATAACACTAATACGACGTATAACATAGGCTTTACGACATGGAGAAAAGGTGTATCTTTATAGTGGCTTCTAGAGCTCACGTCGTAAAACCCAGAAACGTTAAGTGACACTCCAATATCGGAGCAGATATTTTGGGAGAATTAATTTTAACGTATTTTAGTTAAACATAAGTAGATAAATGTGCAATAATTATTCAAGGAGGGATTTAGATGTCTTTAAAAAAGAACAATCTTTACAAGTTAATTATGTTAGTCTTATTACCGTTTATAATAGGGTTTTTAATTGAGAAGTTATTGATAGTTGGTGCTATTGGAGACAATCAATTGCATTTAAATTTAGGTAGTATTTTATTGTCCATTTGGATACATGGTAGCGGTATTGTTTATTGGTTTTATGTGGGGAGAGTGTTTGGTAGATTAAATATGTCTGCTGTAAAAAGTTTTATTTTAGGAAATATTGTATGGGGTATTTCAATTAGTTTATACTTGTGGCAATTTAACTTATTAGATGATGTCAGTAGGAATACTTTTATAGCTGGTATATCTGAAGCTTATCCATTAGCTTTTATAAATTTTGGGGTATTAATCTCATCAGTATTTATAAGAAATTATGGAAATATAATGGTTCTAATTTCTTATTTCTTAATGTTTATTGTATTTATCTTCGGTTTTATATCAACTCTTCGTCAAAAATCATTAAAAACTAATTAGTGTAAGTTAATAATGGGAGTAAATGTGGAACATCATTAATCAAACACATCTTTATTGTAGCGGGTTTAATACCTGTTTTGGATTATTCGATGATGGAGAGGTTTAGGGGAATAGGGGGATGTATAAAAATGAAAAAATATATTTTAATTATAGCGATATTTATCCTTATTTTGTTTTTGTTACCTGCTAGTGGACCCGCTAAAAAAATAGAATGGAATGAGTTTGTATGGGGGGAAAGTAAAATTTCAGAGGAATATTACAATAAAACTGCAATATTGGTTCCTTTTAGATTTAATGGAATAGAGGAAGAATATTACTTGCAATTGGATACAGGAGCTTCGTCAGTTTTATATGGGAATTCTTTTTATGATATAGAGCCGAGCTATAGGGTAAAAAAACAGAAAGATAAAAGACCATCTATAGTTTCTATAGATGGAACATTGTCAAACTATGAATTTGTATATGAGGATTTTGGGCTATTACATGATTATGGTGCTACATTAGAGGAATTAAAGGTGGCTGAATATAAATTGATCGGAAGCCTGGGTCTTGATTTTTTTAAAAACAGGATACTTATTATAGATTTTTCAGAAGAAAAGTTTGCTATACTTAATAATCAAAATGATGTTCCAAGGAATATTAAAAAAAATAGTGGATTTTTAGATATGAAATATAAAAACAACAAAATATATTTAATGTCTAAAATTGGTGATAAAGATTTATCCTTAATTTATGATACTGGTTCCAGTATCTTTGATATTGTTGCAACTAAAGAGATTTGGACTAGCCTAACTAATGTTAAAAGTGCTAAAGATATGAAATTACTAGAGGTTCCCTCATGGGGAGCCATAGTACAACTTAAAGGAGCTAGATCAGAGAGTGATTGGGAAATTGGAGATGTAATTATAGAAAAGCCATTGATTTTTTATGAACCATCTGGATTGGAGAATTTTAATTTCAAATCAATTCAAGCTGATGGCTTGCTGGGAAATGCTATTTTTTATGATAATCACATAATTACCATAGATTTAATTAGTAAAAAATTTGGAATTATGGAAGTTGAACCATAGTAGTATTATATGCAATAAAAATTAATGCTAATATAGACCCTATTAGCCCGCCAAAGT
>CAYMGW010000033.1:0-7319 GCA_964390085.1 uncultured Tissierella sp. | reverse complement strand
GGACTTTGGTAGCAACAATAGCAATTTTTTTCTTATCATTAATTGTAGTTGCTCCCATAATTTCAAATATAGGTTATAGTTCTGTTGAAGGCTCATATCATGCTGTAACACATGCTTTACTATTATCATTAATATTTATTGTTATCGTTTGTACAAAGATGGTTTTAGAGGAAATAAAAAGTATAAAAAGTGGTTATGAAGGAAAAAGCAAGTAAATTTACATTCTTTAAATAGTGTGCATCAGTAGATTTGTGAATAACTATTTTAATTACAAGAGGGGGAATTAAATTGGTTATCCTTAATAAGTGAAAGACGATAATATTGATACTCTTGGTTATTATATTGCTCTATACTGTTAGTATCAATTCCAGACATAGGAGATATATAGATGAAGATAAAGAACAATTTATTAGCAAGATTAATAACTTAGCCATTAATAGCAAAGTAAAGATAGATAATATTACTTCAAATAAAGATGAAATATATATAGAATATAAAGATATAGAACTTCTTATGATGTATCATGACGATTTAGAGAGAAGTGTATTTGGATTTAAGAAAAAGGCTAATTTTATAAATGAAGATGTAAGTACTGAATTTCAAAAGCTATGGGATAAGTATAAATATATGGAAGAAATAAATCTAGATGGTACAAGTAGATACTATGAAAATCTTTTGAAGAGAATAGAAGGTAAAGAGAATGTAATGTTAAATAATGATGATGCTAACATGCTTGAGGCAATATATAATCTTTATAATGAAATTAGGAAGGACATTAATAATTTCATGTAAATTGATGAACATAATTTACATAATGTACAATAAGAAAGAGAGAAAGAAAGAGTTGGAGCATCACTTAACATGGTAGTTCCAATATCTTGCAAAAAGACGCAAAACATCGGAACTACGTGGGGCGTTATACCTAATTCATGCTTCGAAGTAGTTTTATGGAGCAATATTATAAAATGGAGGGAAGTTATGCAAATAGGATGTTTAGCAAGATATTTTAATTCTTATGAAGAAGAAATAAAGTTTGCTAAAAATAACAGCTTTCAATTTATGCAAATATGGTATGACAGAAATAGAATTGCATTAAATAAAGATTCAAACCCTATAGAAAGAATTAAATATTATGATTTTCCAACAATAATTCATGCTGTTTTAGATATAAATGAATTTGAAGAACATGTACCAAAGTTAGTTGAAATACTTAAATATTTAGGACATGATGAGCTAATAATTCATCCGATATGTGAAAGTGAAGAAGTAACTAAAAATACAATATATAAGCTATCATACAAAGTGAGGGTTACTTTAGAAGCGTTAGGAAAAGAAAATATTATCTTATATTTAGAAAATAATAGTAGATTAGATCCAATTTTTAATGAATCAAAAGATATTGAGATTATGTTTCAACAAAATCCAAATCTAGAGTTTCTTCTTGATGTAGCTCATATAGATGATTATGAACATCTGAAATCGATGATTAAAATAAAGTGCCCTAAAATACTACATGTTGCTGATAGACATCTTGAGATAGTCCATGAACATCTACCTATAGGACAAGGCAATATGGATTATAAGCATATTTTTACCAATATATTGAATAAATTTGATGGAAAGATAGTTTTAGAGGTTGTACAAAGTTCAGAGGATATAATTGATTCTAGAAACAAAATAGAAGAATACTGTAAAATTAAGTAAACTTTTTACAAAGATAAATAATTGTGGAATATACATGAACTGCGTATAACAGAGGCTTATTGGCATCAGGGAAGAATTGTATATGGATATTCCGACATCGATAAGCCACAGACCGTTATAAGAAATGGTGATATCGAGGATATTGGTTTGAGTAATTGATAAAAATAAGATATTAAACATTTATATATTTATGCATTATTAAATGGATAATCGCCTGACTGTACAAATTATTATTGGATACTTTAGGGGGGGAATAAAATTGAAGGAAGAAAAAAAGAAGTATTGGAAATCAATAGTGTTATTTAGTTTGTTTTTTATTTGCTTCATCATTTGGGGATGTTCTTCAACAAAAGATATTCATCAAATTGGAAGAGATAAGGACCAAGAATTTGACAACGGAAGTGGAATATATCTTTCCAGTATTACTGAAAAGGAGATAATGGATCTTACTAAACTCTGTAAGGTATGGGGAATTGTGAAATATTATCATCCTGAGGTTATATCTGGAGAAGTTAATTGGGATTATGAACTTTTTCGTGTTATGCCCTATATCTTAGAAGAAAATTCAGATGTTAATTCAATTCTCTATGAGTGGATTCATTCTTTAGATAGTAAAAATGATTTTGGAGATATAGATCAGCAATACCAATTTTCTGAAGATTCCATTCAGCTCAGTCCATCTACAGATTGGTGTAAAGACGAGAAATATCTAGGAAGAGAATTGAGCCTAGAATTATTGAATCTTTTAGACACTAATATTTCAGAGCGAGAGAATGCATATGTTAGTTTTAAGGATGATTCACTATATCCGTTTATGGAAAATGAAAACCCATATCCTAGTATGAAATTTGATGATACTGGATACAGGATACTTAGTTTATTTCGTTATTGGAATATTATAGAATATTATTATCCCTACAAAGATGTTATTGGAGAGGACTGGGATCAAGTACTTCTGGAATTTATTCCTAAATTTGTACATGGATCAGATTATGAATCCTATTTACTGACAATAGCAGAATTGACAACTAGAATACATGATTCTCATGTTTATTTGGTGGGGAAAGATGGAAATACCTTTTCTAATTATTTTGGAATGTATAGGATTCCTATAAACTTCATTGAAATTGACAATCAGATTGTTATAAGCAAAGTAATCTATAAATGTGGACTTGATATTGGAGACATTGTGCTAAAGGTTGGCGATAAAGATATAGATGAAATATTAGAAAATAGAAGAAAATATATATCTCAGTCACGAGAGGATACTGGAGGCTTGCTTTATCTTGATTTATTTCGGATTCCCGAAAAATATACTAATGTTACTGTGATTCGAAATGGAAAGACTATTGATGTAAAAGTAAAAGGTAATCAGAAAAATATCGATGTCCGTGTGGATACTAAATCACAAGATATGGCTGACGGCAAGATCTACTATATAAATGCTGGGCTATTGAAAAATGGCGAGATTGAAGAAATTATGAAGAAGTGGTGGAATACTGAAGGTTTAATCGTAGATCTTAGAAACTACCCTTCTAGCCCAATTGCTTATAAATTAGCAGAATATCTAATATCAGCTGAAAAAGAGTTTTTTAGGGTATCATTTCCTAATCGTGCAATACCAGGTGAATTTTATTATTTTGATCCATTTGTCTCAGGGAAATCAAAAGAATCAAACAATGAAATCTTAGATGCTGAGGTTTATAAGGGTAAATTAGTGATTCTAATAAATGAACATACCATTAGTCAAGGAGAGACTACAACTATGTCTCTTAGGAACACACCAAACTCAATTGTTCTTGGAAGGCCTTCAGCAGGGGCTAATGGTGATGTGCGTTCCTTTACACTTCCGGGAAATATAAAGTCTACAATAAGTGGTCTTGGTATATACTATCCAGATAAAAAACCTACTCAAAGAATAGGAGTACAACCAGATATTTATATGGACCCAACTATAGAGGGAATCAGAGAAGGTAGAGATGAGTTTATTGAAAGAGCTATCGAAATAATTAAAGAAAATTTTTAATGAAATTTTAATAAGGCGTATTATTTATATTCGAAGTAATATAGAGGAAAATATGCCGTCACTTCTTATAACAAAGGCTTATCAACATCGGGTTTGTTCTTTGGGGTCTTATTTGAAAAAATGTTAAGTAATTGTAGAAAGTTGATGTTTTATTGGGCAATAATTATTCAGTTTATATTCTTAATAGAGGTACAAAGGAAAATAATGATGAAAGAATAATTAACCTGAAATGCGATAGAAATAATACTGAACAAATGAAGAATATTTTAAACAAATATTTTTTTGATATTGTTATAGATGTGTCTGCCTTAAATCAATTACAGGTTGAAATCTTATATGATTCTTTAAATAAAGAAAACCTAAAAAAGTTTGTATTTATCAGTTCAAGTGCTGTTTATGACGTTGAAAACCTTAATATTCCATATAAGGAAGAAAATCCATTAAACGAGAATAAATATTGGACATTCTATGGAAAAAACAAAATTAAAGCAGAAGATTTCTTGACAGAAAAATTCCAAAATTCGAAGACAGATTTGATAATTCTAAGGCCTCCTTATGTTTATGGAGAAAACAACTATGCTCAAAGAGAAAGTTTGATGTTTGAGCATATTTGCAATAACAAGCCTATTATTATACCAAATGACGGAAGTATTTATTTACAGTTTATTTATACGACAGATTTGGCAAATATAATTTTAAATCTTATAAATACAAATCTTGACCCAATTTCTATTTTCAATGTAGGTAATAAGAAGCCTATCACAATAAGAGAGTGGGTAGAATATTGTTCAAAGGTAGTTGGTAAGCAAGCCAAAATAGTTGAGTATGATTATATTCACTACAATAGAAATGAACGAGATTTTTTCCCATTCTTTAATTATGATAATGTACTGGATGTATCTAAAATAAATGAGATCTATAATAGGGAAACTGATTTCGAAATAGGCTTAAAAAACGCTTTTAAATGGTATTGTAATAATGTAGATAGTATCTTTTTTAAAGAGAATATATCCTTGAATGAAGAAAATATATTGAGGGAATTAAATTTCTTGTAGTTACAGTCTTAATATCATTGTGAGGGATTATAAGAAAAAGACGTCGCTACATCTTATAACACGAATATTCCTGCAAGGGTGTGGAGGGAAAGTCTCTGGAGCAATACCGCACCACATCTGGGGGCCTAAGAAGGGTCTCGGTGTCAGGAATATCAAGACGTTAGATGCAATGAAGGCAACGAGCGGGCGCGTCTTACGCCTGCCCATAGCTTCTCACCGGGTGCAAGCACCGCCTACGGTGAATGGCTACTGGAGTCCGGTTCGATGCAAGCGTAGATGCGGACCTGGACTCTTCATTTCACTATAGTAACTGATATGGATATTCCAAATGATAGTATTACTGTTTGCAATCCTTATGGATATAAAGAAACTTATACGGTAAAAGAATTTTTAAATTCAACTCGTTATGATAGTTATGAAAATATGGAGTTTTATTTCAAATTAGGATTTATGGCTGGGATTTTCAACAAAAATACGATATATATTATCAAATAGTTCTAGGCAAGTATTATTTTAAGATTTAAGACTATGAAAAATAGCTTAGGCATCTACTAATAAAGCATTCCTGTTCACTCACTGCGCATATTCCGCAACCTAAGATAGTGATCTAAGGTTGCGAAACATCAGGAATATATGGGATGTTAGATGAAATTTACTCCACATTTCGGAGTATCAATTGATGGTCTAATAAAGGCAAAAATGAGAGGATGATTTAAGTGAGAGTGGAGAAGAATAGAAAAAGAGAAGCATTAAAAGAAGTAGTTATTTTTTTTAGTGTGACGATATTTTTGAGTTTTGGTATCTTTTGGGGGCCTATTGCTGTATTAAAAATACCCACCATAAATTTGATTGAAGGTAAAAGTGGTCCGATTTGGGCCATAGTATTATTTATTATTGGAGGATTTGTCCCTTCTATTGTAGGCATCTTATTAACAGGTATATACGAGAAGAAAGAAGATGTTAAAAAACTAATAAAAAATTCTATTAATTATAAGTTCAGTATAAAATGGTATTTGTTAATAGGTGTGATTTCATTATACTATGCAGTAACACTCATTATACTATATGAGACTATAGGTGGAAAGTTCAACTACACACAATTCTTAGTTCAATTACCTAGTATTATTCCATTAATTATATTAGGGCCAATATCTGAAGAGTACGGTTGGAGAGGATTCGCTTTGAAAAGGCTATTAAAGTGTATAAATGCAAATCTGGCAAGTCTAATAGTGGGGTTAGTTTGGTCCTTATGGCATTTACCTCTATTTTATATGCTCGGTACATCACAATATGAATCAAATTTACCTTTTATAACGTTTTTAATAGTTGTAACAAGTAATTCATTTATTTATACATATATTTTTATAGCGACGAAGAAAAGCTTATTTTCAGCAATAATATACCATTGGATATATACATATGTCCTACAAGTGATAAGTACTACAGTGATAAGGAGTAGTTTATACAATTGGTTAGAGTCTATACCATCATTATTGATAGGAGTATTCTTTGCATATATACTTCATAGAAAAGAACGACTTGCTAAAGTAGTATGCACAAGCATACAGGATACAAATTAGTAAAGCTTCGGGTTGTGGGGCAATGTGCACAAATTCATTTATAGGGCCCAAAACTTTAGCTTTAAGGCCTGGTTTTAAAGGATGTCGTCAATTTTGAAAATGGTATAAGAAATGGGGATAAAGGAGGAATTAATGTGTTGGTAAAAGATATTATATCAATTGTAGTATTTAGGGGTATTTTTGACATTGTTTTTTCCAAATTAGTCAAAATTAAACCACAGTTATTTTCACCATTTTATAAAGTAACTAAGAAATGGAGAGGTAAGCAAATTTATAAATGGATAGCTTTTCTTATTATATTAATACCCAGTGCAATTATTAGCGTTTACCTTAATCTAAACTATATAATTGATGGGATTATCGTTGGTTTTATCTTGACTATATGTGATATTGCTTTTAGGGAACAAAAAAGTTAAGTGATTTGATATATTTTTTCTAGTGGTATCTATTATTTTGTCTCAATAAAGTAAACAACAATCTTCTTATCTAAGTACTATAGCCAAAATTATAAATTTACTAATTATTTTACTAACAATAAAATACTTTGATAAAAAGATTTTTCTTCGTAATATTTAATTTTTTTACAATAGAGAAGTTGGATTTCTTGACATGTCATTTTTGGCTCTACGAGACACTATCCATCCTCTAACATAGGATGGATAGTGCTAGAAGGATAGGTTTTGTAGGTAAAGCTAGCACACACGCCTTTACTAGGTTGCAAGATGTAGGGTCGGCGTGTCGGTCATTCAAAAACGTTAGATGAAATGATGATGTCGGGGCAGTTCTCTGAGGGGTTAGTTTGCAAAAAAGATTTTAAAAAGACAGATAATATAATTGAGGAGTTATTTATGATGCATTCGAGGTAAAATGCGAAGTTTGAACTTTTTATAGTATTTTGAATTGGGGGAGGCAAATGGACATAATGCTAAAAACAAGAACAAGAGAACATGTTAT
>CAYMGW010000032.1:0-11766 GCA_964390085.1 uncultured Tissierella sp. | reverse complement strand
GTTATTTATTCCAAATGTTGTATTTATATTTGCTTTTGGAAAAGTAGCTGAATCTGCATCTTCTGCACATCCTAATGCTCCAAAAACTCTTCCATTTATGTTGAAATGAGAAAAATCTAGTGGATAATTTTTTTGAGAAGCAAATTGATTTATATCTGTTTTATAAGGATAAATTGCTTCTGAGCCACGAACTGCTGATAACCCTATTTCACATGTACCTGTACAATTAGCTGTACATACAGCACACATACCTGAAAACTTAGATAGATGTTCAGCATCTCTCATTTTCGTATTAGTTATAGAGCTTCCTAAAGATGGACTATATGACATAATAACCCCCCCTTTTTAATTTCCACATTTATCATGGTGTTGATGCTCATGACAAACTGAACCTGTTGATTTAAGTGAACCCTCTAAATAACCAATTACTGCTTCTTCAGCATCACCTGTTGCCCCTGTTATTACTTCGATGTCTTTTTCATTAAAGATATCAATTGCTCCTCCTCCCATTCCACCTGAAATAATAACATTTACACCTAAATCATTTAGAAAATTAGGTAGAAATCCAGGCCTATGACCTGGATTAGGAATTGATTCACTTTTAATAACCTTGTTCCCTTCTGCTTCAAAAATATTGAAATTGTCACAATGTCCAAAATGCTCTGTGACCATTTTATCTTCACTGGCAACTGCTATTTTCATCATTAATCCCCCATTTCTTCTAATGTTTTTGTTATACTATCTAAATAATTAACTTCATATGTTTCAATTGAGCCATTATCACATGATGATGCAAGTTGAGGATCAATTGGCATCTTTGCAAGTAAATTTATATTATGTTCCTCTGCAATTTCATCAATATGGCTATCTCCAAATACTTTAATTTCTTTTCCACAATCAGGACATTTTAAGTATGACATATTCTCTACTAATCCAAGAATTGGTATATTCATCATTTCTGCCATCTTAACAGCCTTAGATACTATCATTGAAACTAGTTCTTGTGGCGATGTCACTATAATTATTCCATCAACTGGAAGAGATTGAAATACAGTAAGTGGAACATCTCCAGTTCCTGGAGGCATATCAACAAACATATAATCAATGTCTCCCCAGATTACATCGGTCCAAAATTGCTTAACGGCACTAGCTATTATAGGTCCTCTCCAAACTACAGGATCTGTATCATTTTCTACTAATAGGTTAATAGACATAATATTGATTCCTGTTTTACTTTTCACTGGAAACCAACCAAGTTTATTTGCTCTAGCCTTCTCTTCTATTCCAAATGCCTTAGGTATTGAAGGACCAGTAATATCTGCATCTAATATGGCTGTATTATATCCTTTTCTATTCATAGATGATGCTAATATGGATGTAACTAGTGACTTTCCTACGCCGCCTTTACCACTTACTATCCCTATTACCTTTTTAATATTACTTAGTTCATGTGGTTTTTCTAAAAAATCTATTGGTACTTCCTTTCTTTCACTACAACTTTCACTACAAGTGCTACAACTTTGATTACAACTTTCGCTCATATTAACTCTCCTTTATTCATTTATGATTTTTATTGTATTTTTAAATACATCTTTTACTGCATCTCCTGCTTTACATTTAACATCAACTATACTATTCCCATTATTTATTGCTTTAACTGCTTCTGAGTCATAAGGTATTTCACCAACAAATGGCAAGTTCAGTTCTTTACATAATGATATAATCTTATTAGTATTTTCTACATTAGTGTCATACTTATTAACACAAACAGCAGCTTTAACATTTAATTTTTCTGCAGTTCTAATAATTCGTAGCATATCACTAATACCAGAAAGTGAGGGTTCTGCAACAATAAGTACCATATTTATTCCGCTAAGGGATGCTATTACTGGACAACCAATGCCAGGGGAGCCATCAATAATAGCTAAATCTACACCTTCAACAGATTCTCTCATCTGTTTTTTAACTTCACTTACTAATTTTCCAGAAGTACCACTTCCCATTTTTAACTGTGCTGTGGAAAATATATTATCATCTTTGTATAAGGTTAATGTCCCAGCAACATCTGGTTTAAGGGCTATTGCTTCAACGGGACATATCTCTTCACAAACACCACAGCCTTCACATGAATAATAATCAACTTTATATCCTTCATTAACTAGTTTAATAGCATCAAAGCGACAATTCTCTTTACATATACCACAGCTTTTACATTTCCCAGTATCTATAAAGGCTTTGTCCATACCGTAATAATCTGATATATTAGGCTTGGAAGGTTGATGCATTAATAAATGAAGGTTTGGAGCATCAACATCACAATCTGCAAAAGCCTTAGCATTTGCAAGTTTAATAAATGCACTGGCAATAGTAGTTTTTCCTGTTCCACCTTTACCACTAAGGATTAATAATTGCTTCATCATCATATGCCTCCTTAGTAATATTATTTAATAGATTTATAAATATATCTCGATACTTTTCTCTTTCCCTTGATGCAATCAAGCCATTTGAATTTAATTCACCTAATTCTACATTAAAAGGAATTTTACCTAATATTTTTACTCCATTGTCAATGCAAAATTCTTCGGAAGGATTATTATTATCTGAGCATTTATTTAAAATAACTCCAAAAGGCTTTTCAAACAAACTAACTAATTCATAAACCATATTCAAATTATGAACACCAAAAATAGTAGGCTCTGCTACTAAAATACAATAATCTGCATCTTTAATACTTTCCATTACCATACAGGAACTTCCAGGAGGACAATCAATTACAACTAAATCATTATTAACTAAATTATCATTTAAAAGCTCTTTAATAATTGGAACACCTGAGGCCTCACCAGTATTTAACATTCCTGTTAATACAGTTACATTATCAGATAATCCCTTTTGTATTGTTCCAATTACTCTTTCCTTTTCTGTTAAAGCATTTTCAGGACAAAATAAGGTACATCCACCACAAGAATGACATACTTCATCAAAAATAATTAATCTATCTTTAACATAGGCCAATGCATTAAATTTACAAAACTCAACACATTTTCTACATCCAGTACATAGTTCTTGATTTACAGCTGGTATCTTCACTGTTATGTCCTTAGTAGATAAGTCTTGTGGTTTTAAAAACAGATGGCCATTTGGTTCTTCAACATCACAGTCAACATAAACAACCTTTTGTGCAACTGCAGCCAAATTAACAGATATAAAGGTTTTCCCTGTGCCTCCTTTTCCACTAAGTACTGCTATCTTCATCTTATTGTCCACCATGATTATGAAATCCAGGATGTATTTCTTCTAATAAAGATAATTCCCCTTTGATAAAAGCACTTATATTATCTTCTATAGAATCATTTATTGTTTTGTATATCTTTAGACCACCTGCATTTATTACCTCTGCAGCGTTCTCTCCACATCTAGGAGTAATTAACACCTCTGCCCCGCTATCAATTATTGATTGAGCAGCTTTAATACCAGCACCACCTTGACTTGAGATTGCACTATTATCTAAAAAAATACTTTCTTTTGTATCTGTATCATAAATAAGAAAATATGGTGTTCTTCCAAAGGACATACATACTGTTGTTTTTATTGAATTGTCATCTACAGGAATAACTATTTTCATTTTGATATCTCCTCTTCTTTCATGTTGATTTTATGCTCTAATCTTTCACTACATTTATATCTACGACATCTTCTACATCCATATATCTTTTCATTTTCGTTATAAAGCATATAGTCTCCGCCTTCTATCCTTAACACATTTCCATTAACCAAGGATTCGGCAATCTTTTTTCTTGCATCATTATAAATTCTCTGTACTGTTGTACGTGCTACATTCATCCTATCTGCACATTCTTCCTGCATCATTCCTTCTAAATCTATGAGACGGATAGTTTCATATTCATCTACTGTCATAATAATTGGTTTACTATCTGTGTTTTTAGTATCAAGTGGTCCAAACATATTACTTTCAGGTAAACAACATACTTTTCTCCATTTTCTAGGCCTTGCCATCATTACCCTCCTTTGCAAAATTCTAGTTGTTCAATTATTGACATATGCCCATTTAATTTTATTATATACCCTTTTAGACATATGTCAATAATTCTCATAATATTAATCTGGTTAATTAAAAAACCAATTAACATTCATATATATGTAAACTGGTCTTTCATCTTATAAATTATATCTGTTAATATCAACTTCTCAAAGTTGCTTTTACCATATTCTTATTAAGTAATATTGTCAATCCTTCGATTATAGACCTAACAACTATATCTGCTTTAGTTAAAAGCTTTGCTGAAGCGCCTTCTCCTTCTATTATAGCTATTGATAAGGCAGCTTCTTTAAACATGGGAATATCATTAAATCCATTACCTAAACAAATAGTATTGCCCCCTAAGCTCTTTACTATTTCTCTCTTTGAGTCTCCAGCATTTTCATTAGAAAAGGTTAGAACTTTACCATTTATACCTATACATTCTTTTTCTGCAGTTCCATATGTATCAGCTGTCAAAACGTAGATATTTACATCTTCTGCTAATTTATTTATTAGTTCTTTGATGCCATCAATTAGTTTCCCATCTACTGCTATTGTGCCATTATAGTCAAAGACAATATTCTGAATTTCTATATTCCCTTTACCTGGTATTTTATATATTAACAATTTAATACCTCCTTTTTTTCATTGAATAATATAATGTATCCTACCTAATATATTATACAACTTAAAAATATCTTTATCTCAATAGATAAGCAAAAAAACCTGAATAAAAAATTATTCAGGTTTTTTTAATACCTTAATACTGCTGCAACAGTACCTCCATCTGGAACTTTATCTGGCTCAACCAAATATACGGTTCCACCTCTTGATATAGTAAGAGTAGCTGCCCGATCAATTAAATCTTCATTACCGGTCTTTTCTTCCTCATGAAATTCTACCTTATTGGTATCTACATCAAACTTACCCCACTGTTGAGTTCCATTGGCAATAAACAATGTTTCTATTTGCCCATTGTAAGCCTGTGATAGTATTTTCTTTAATGATTTAGAAGACAATCCATTTTCTTGACCCGAAAACTGGTTGTATTTAGCTTCTGCCAATTCTTGTATCTTTAAGAATTTAGGCTCCATGATTTCCCATGCTAACTTCTGCAAATCATCTCCATATAATGTCTCAGGGTTACCTTTAATAAATTCATCTGCAATATTCGGATATTTACTAATTTCCTTATATATAGGAATTAAATATTCTACTCCTGAAAGTATTAAAGGGATATTGTCTCCTTTATGAACTTTATTGAAAGCTTCATCTATTGCACGGAAGTATCTTGTAAGTTCATTTTTGTTAAAGTCATTCTCGTTACCTTGTCCCTGAGAGGCAGTATTGTATACAAGCTGATTACCACCTACTGGACTAGACGTACGTATTTGCAGTTTAGTTCTTGGATCATCATCTACTTTCATATCTTCTACACTTCGAGGTGCATCATCCATTACTATCTCTTTAACCAATTGTCTTGAAGCTTTAAACAATCTAACTTCATTTTTGCTTAATGCTAATATATAAAATTGACCATTCTCTGTAAATAGGGGAAGAAGTGGGTTAATATAAAATTTATCTGAAATTACCACTTGTTCCTTAACTTCAAATGGAAGATGATAATAATTTATTTTCTCTGGAGTCATAAATATTGCTAGCCCTTCTGTCTGATTCTGCCAAAACTCTGTCTCATCAATTAAATCACTAGCTGCTCGTAAGATATTTCCTACTTCCGATTTACTTAAACCCATATTAAATAATTTGTCCTCAGCTTCTCTAATGCACTGTTTATATCGTATTGGATTTTGCTTTATATCTGGTCCCATACGACAGGTAGGCATGTAGATTGATATACACCATTCTTCCCTCGAATTTATTAATTCTTCAAATTTTTTTCTAGTTAGTATATCCATGTTTGCCTCCTTTTGAAAAATTATTTTTTTAATTTAATAAATTATTATCCTTCTTAATTTACCCACTATATAATGCACATATGTTGATATTTATTTAGTTTAATAGCCTATATATTGAAAAAATCCCAAATGCTCAATTGAACATTTGGGATTTTTTGTATTTTTTAATTTAAAATTCATTTGCTAAATCAATGAGTGCTTTATTGTATACACGGTATACTGTCCATTCATCCATAGGAACTGCCCCTATGCTCTTATAAAAATTAATAGAAGGCTCATTCCAATCTATGCACCACCATTCAAATCTTCCACAGTTTCTCTCTATAGCTAGCTTGGCTAAGAATGCTAAGAGGATTTTACCATAACCTTTTCCTCTCATTTCAGGTCTTACATACAAATCTTCTAAATAGATACCAGGCCTACCTAGAAAAGTAGAAAAGTTGTGGAAAAATAAAGCAAAGCCTACTGGTTCTCCATCATGCTCTCCAATAATAACTTCAGCAGCTTTTCTAACAAATAATGAATCCATAAGTATTTCTTCTGTTGCAACTACTTCATGCAATAACTTTTCATAATCTGCTAATTCCTTGATGAAGTCTAAAATTAGTTTTACATCCTTTTCCTCAGCAAATTTAATTTTAAAATGCTCATTTTTCGTTGGTATTAGTGCTTTCATTTTAATTTCTCCCCTTTGTATCGTTTAATATTAATTACTTTTCTATTAAACTTCTAGCAAAGCTATTCCATCCAAATATACCGCCAGTATGAATAAATAAAACATTTTTATGTTTATCAAAAGTACCTTTTTTAATCTCATTAACTAATCCATACATAGCCTTACCTGTATATACTGGGTCTAAAATTAGTCCTTCTTGTTTAGCTAGTTTATGAAGAAATTCTATTTCTTGAGGCTCACTCAAGGCATATCCTTTCCCTACATATCCATCTAGAATATTTATGTCTTCTTTATTTACATGAATTTCTTCACCCGTATATTTAGATATTTCTTTAAATAGTCCTAATACAATATTTCTAAAATATTCATCGTCATCGCATACATTTACTCCATAAATCGTTGCGTCATTATTTTTTATATGATTTCCATAGTATAATCCTGCATAAGTTCCTCCCGAGCCTACTGCCAGAACTATTGCATCAAACTTTATTCCTAGTTCCTTTTCTTGATCTAATATTTCTTCCATAGCTTTATAATATCCTAATGAACCGATTCCATTAGATGCTCCCTCAGGAATTATATATGCATTATGTCCTTCTTTAGCTAGGTCATTTTTAATTTCTTTCATAATATTCATTCTACTATTTCTATATTCTTCAGCAGTAATAAATTTGATTTTCGCTCCTAGCATCTTATCTAAGAAATAATTACCCTCTACTTCTGAATCTTCTTTCCCTCTAAGGACAAGATAAGCTCCCATACCAAGTTTTGCTGCTACCGCTGCTGTTGCTCTAGCATGGTTTGATTGTATGCCACCACAGGTAATTAAATAATCACAGCCATTATCTAAGGCTTCTTGTACTGCAAATTCTAGTTTTCTTATTTTATTTCCAGATATTTCGCTGCCTGTTTGATCATCTCTTTTTATATAGATTTGTATACCTAATTCTTGACTTAACCTATCTAATTTTTCAATCTTAGTTGGTAGATTTGCAAAACTAATCTTTTTTGGTAGTTTCATAAGCTCTCCCCCTTATATATTGTCTTAACAAACTTATTTATATTATATATCTTATTATACTAATATTAAACATTTAAAGATATTTATCTAGAAGAAATTAGAAATCCTCAACTATTTTTTAGTTGAGGATTTTGTCCTATTGAAACATTAAGTCTATAAATTCTTCTTTAGAAATATTACCAAAGTATTTTTGTAAAGGTTCATCTTCTATTGCCTTTGATACTTCTATTTTATCATATTTTATCCCATTTAATTTTTCTTGAAGTAGAGCTACATCCTCTGTACCGAAGAAATCTCCATAAATCTTAGTATCTGAGATTAATCCACTTATTACATTAAATCTAATATCTATGCTTCCAAAATCAAATCTCTTATAATTTTGATAATGTGATTTTGGAGATTCTCCATAATTCCATTCCCAAGTTGAATATTTTTCTTCAAATAATTTTTGAATATTATCTAAATCTTCCTTCGATAATTTATGCTCTTCTGGCTTTAATCCTTCCATTTCAAATATATTTTTTAGTAAAATATCTCTAAACTCATAGATATCTATATCCTGGGCTATATGGGGTTTAATATTGGTTACTCTGCTCTTTACTGATTTTACTCCTTTGGATTCAATTTTATCCTGTTTAACTCTCAATGCATTTGATAATACATCTAACTCAGTATCGAATAATAATGTTCCATGATTTAAAACTCTTTTCTTCCATACAGATTGTGCTATCCCTGAGAATTTTTTTCCATCTAAAGTAATATCATTTCTACCTGATAGTTCACAGTTGATACCAAGCTTTTCTAGAGACTTCACTATTGGGATATTATATTTCTTAAAATCAATTTTCTCTGCGCCTATTGACATAGATATAATACTAAAGTTAAGATTTCCTAAGTCGTGGTAAACTGCTCCACCACCAGTTATTCTTCTTACAACTTTAATACCTCTTTCATTAACAAAATCTTGATTTACTTCTTCAATTGTATTTTGATTTTTACCTACTATTATTGCTGGACCATTTATCCAAAGTATTACATAATCTTCTTTAAGGTCTAAACTTTTAAAACAATATTCTTCAAAGGCTAAATTGTACCTTGGATCATTTGAATTATTTACTAAGTATTTCATGCTCTCCTCCTAATATAAAGATTTTTTATTTCCCGACTATAATATTTAAATCCATTAATCTATGTTGCAAATCTATTAATCGATTCTTGATTTCATCATATTTTTTAGCTAGTAGTTTGTCATCTACCATTTCACTGGATTTATTTATTAAAGCCTCAAACTGATTATATGCTGTTTTAAGCTCATTTTCAATATCTTCCCGTAACATATCAGGTACTATTTCAACACCTTTAGTTAATTCAACTTCATCCTTTGCAATACTAAAGCTATCTCCCATGTTAGGAATTATGGTCTCTATTTTATATAGATGTTTAATAAGAGTAGAAAGTGCAGTTGCTGGCCCTTCTTCACCGTGGACAACAAATATTTTCTTTGGCTTCTTTTGAAATCTATTTATCCAATCCAACAATACATTTTGATCAGCATGTCCTGAAAATCCTTCTATATCATAAATTTGCGCTCTTACTTGGATTTCCTCTCCAAGTATTTTTACTTGCCTTTTTCCATCTAAGAGTATTCTACCTAAAGTTCCCTCTGCTTGATATCCAACAAAAACTAGACTATTCTTTTCATCCCATAAATTGTGCTTCAAATGGTGTCTTATTCTTCCTGCTGTAACCATTCCACTGGAGGATATTATTACCTTTGGGAATGTATATTTATTTAATGCCATGGATTCTTCTTGGCTTCTTATATATCTTAAATTATCAAATTCAAATGGATTATCTCCTCTTAAAATAAGGGCCCTTGCCTCATCATTAAAACTACTTGAATTTCTTTTAAATGCTTCTGTAGCATCTACTGCCATAGGACTATCTATATAAATAGGAACTTTCATATATTCTTCTACTTCTGGGTTATATTCGTAATATTGATTTAGTTGGTAAATAAGTTCTTGAGTCCTGCCTACTGCAAAGGATGGAATGATTACAGTTCCACCTCTCATTACAGTTTTATTAATTATATCTATTAGTTTTTCTGTACTTTCTTCATAGCTTTCATGTATAGTATCACCATAGGTAGATTCTATAACGAGATAATCTGCCTCTTCTATATAATCCGGACTGTTAATAATAGGTCTTCCAGGCATACCTAAATCCCCTGAGAAAACTACTTTTACTTCCTCATTTCCTTCTCTAACCCACAGTTCTAATATAGCTGATCCTAATATATGGCCTGCGTCTTTAAATCTAATTTGAATACTATCATTTATCTTGATTTTTTGATCTATAAAATATGGTTCAAAATACTTTAAGCTATTCTCTGCGTCTTCCATTGTATATAATGGCTCTATAGGTTTTTTTCCTGCTCTTTGTCTTTTTCTATTTTCCCATTCCACATCAGATTCCTGTATTTTTGCACTATCCTTCAACATAATTTTACATAAATCATAGGTAGCATTTGTAGTTATTATTCTACCTCTAAAACCTTCTTTCACCAGCTTTGGAATTCTACCACTGTGGTCTATATGGGCATGGGTTAATATTAGAAAATCTATTTCACTAGGATTATAAGGAAAATCATTGTAATTTAACTTTTCCATTTCCTCATTTCCTTGAAACATTCCACAATCTACAAGTATATTATACTTCTCAGTTTTCACTAGATAGTTAGACCCTGTAACCATTTTTGCGGCACCATAAAATTGAATATCCATGAGCTTACCCCCAATATTATATATTCATATTAAAGCCTATTTAAATCTGCTATCTTTCTCAATATATTCTTCTACATCCATATTTGATATAACTGCATTTCTTAGAGTATTTATTTGTTTTAAATCTCCAAAGAGAATTACGCCAACTATTTTACCATCCTTTGTAAATATCTTATGATGAATATCTTCCTTTTCATCCTTATACTCATATACTTTATCAAAATCGTTTATAACTCCAGCAGAGAAAAGCTCTATATCTCCTATTTGTAAAGTTGTAAATATTTTAGGATGAGTATATTCTAATTCCTTACCTGTCATATTTGCACCAGCTACTTTTCCTTGCTCGTTTCCAGCAGTCCAAAGGCCTAAAACCATCCCACCTATTTCAACTACATCTCCTGCAGCATAAACATTCTCTATATTTGTCTTTAAATGTTTATCTACCTTTATACCTTTATCATATTCTATTGTAGTATCTCTAACTAAATCTAAATTTGGTCTAATTCCTGAAGAAACTAAGATTGCATCTGCTTTAATATTTCTTTCTCCATTTAATTTTATGCCTGTTGCTGTACCTTCTCCTGTTATTTCCTCTGCCTGGGAAGAAAGATAAACTTTAAATCCCATCTTAGAAAGTTTTTCCTCTAATTTATTTGCTATCTCTTTGTCTAGTTGTCTAGGCAATAAATAAGGTGCAAATTCAATTATATTTACTTCTTTACCTAATTGCTTTAGAGACCAAGCAGCCTCAAGGCCTAGAAGTCCTCCACCAATTACTGATACATCTTCGCAGGATTTCATATAGTCCCTTATATAATGTAAATCCTTTAAAGTTCTTAATGCAAATACTCCCTCTTTATATTTACCATTGATAGGAGGAATAAAAGGACGGCTTCCTGTTGCAATTAGCAACTTTTCGTATTCTACTTCTTGCCCATCATCAAGTTTAACTCTGTTATTTTCAATATCAATATATTCTACAAATTTCCTAAGCATAACTTTAATATTTTTATCTTGATACCAATTCTCTTTACTAACTAACAAATCTTCATCAACAAAATCCTTAGATATATATTCAGTTAATTTTACTCTATAATAAGTAAGAGTCGGTTCACTACTTACCATTAAAATAGCTCCATTTTCATCGACAGTTCTTATTTCTCTAGCCGCTGCAAGACCAGCTATTCCGTTGCCTATAATTAAGTATCTTGCTTTTTCCATATCGTATTCCCTCCAATAAAATTATTATAATAATTATTACCCATTTTGAAAGTGATTACACAAAAGCCTCCATTTTGTGGAGGCTTTGCGTAAGATGTTTATAT
>CAYMGW010000031.1:10001-11843 GCA_964390085.1 uncultured Tissierella sp. | reverse complement strand
AGCAGGTTTTTCTTCATATTATTTGTTTTTATTAAATCTATTATTTTCTTCCCAATCAGACATATCAACTAAATTGTTTTCAATATTATATAATGCTTCCTTTAGTTTTACTTCAAGACCATTATCAAATGGACAATTTTCAATGGAAATAGACATTAACATCTTTATTCCATCAGCTAACAGTCTAACAGCCTCCTCTGGTTTATTAAGGAAGTAATCTGAACAAAGCATTTCTCCTTCAATTTCTTTCATAAGTAAATATTCAAAACCATTATGTGATCGGAAATAAATCTTTTTAGGAACTGGTAGCTTATCTTGTAACAACTCCATGATTTCATTTTCTTTCTTAAGTTCTTGAAGGTTTGATTCAATCTTTAAAAAATATGATATTTTATTATTATAATACTTATAAACTCCAGCAGTTGAACAACCTATATTATCTTTCTCGCAAATCATTCCATCAAGAAGTACTTTTAAATCTTGAGGATAATCTTGAATATCCATTGTTATATTCACCTCATATCATTATATCTTAGTTAATTAAATTAAAAACATTAGCCAAACAAACAACAGACTCGCCCACCATCGCTTTTCAGCTTTTATAAACAACCATCCAAAAATTATACTAAATGCACAAATCCATAATCCACTAATTAATCCATGCATAAGATGGCTAATTCCCCATGTCAGCAATAACCCAACACCCCCATAAGGAAATCTATCGTTCTTAAACCAAATTTCTCCTGCCCGTTGCATTAATGCAAGTAGTAGCACCACAAGCATTGATTCTACCAAATAATATATATTTTGAAAAATCCATACTACTAATCCTATAGAACCATGAGTTTGAATAAATTTTTGATATTCATTAAAAAATTGTGGTAGTGGATTAGAAAATATTTTTGATTCAACTAGAGTAAGGAAAATACTCCCTATTGCAGCAATAATAAGAAGAAATACTAAACTATTATTCCATTTTATTGAAATAACTTCTTCAACAATATTTTCTTTATTTAACAATTTGAAAACTAATAATCCGCTTATTATCCACAGTATAACAACTATACTCCAGTGAATAACTAATACATACCAAGGATTTTGAAAAAAGGTATTAACTTTTAATTCTCTTCCCCATATCAGTCTATCTATAAGTATAACAAACAAATCCATCGCCAATGTTAGAAAAACTAATAAACCTAAAGAAAAAAATTTGAAACCAGATATCTTTTCATTTTCAATCATTTCTTTCACATCCTTTAAAAATATTTTTTTCTAACCGATGCCTATATTCTTTGTTTTCAAAGATTCAACCCATTCCAAATATATTTCTTGCTCTGACTTTCCAAATACATTTTCATATGATTCACCTTTAACTATTCTTTGTACAGCATTCCAACCATATAGTTCATTAATATATTGAATATAAGAATAAGAATATTGATACCCTCCCATATTTCCAAATTTCATCTGATTTTCAGTTTGAATATCTTTATATAATGGGATATTATTCCACTCCATAAAATTATCTGGCGGTACTTGATTTGATAAATATCCTGCAACACCATTGTCTATCCAATATGATAACTTAGGATTAATTTGATAATTAATAGTATGTACCAGTTCATGTTGCGCAGCTCCTAATATACTATCATGATCATGAACTGAGACTTTTGCATATGGTGAAACTATTAAGGCTATATCTTTCTTATTGTCACCTATATACCATTCAAGATCAAATAATAATGTAATGAAACCGGCCTTCCTTATATGAAGTGATTTTTGATCCTTATAAACATAAACCTTAGTTTTAGTTGAGTTAGAATAATCTAATTTTCCCCTTAA
>CAYMGW010000031.1:9138-9991 GCA_964390085.1 uncultured Tissierella sp. | reverse complement strand
GCAGAGCCTTCTAATAAATCAAATATCTCTCCTGCACCCTTTTCATCACCTTTTTCATAATTTAATATGATATACTCTCCTTCTTTAACTTGCATATTTGATGTTTTTAATCTTAATGCTGGGATATATTGTACCATCCCCAAAATTACTATTGAAACTAATATTAATAAAAAAACTCTTAAAATCTTACGAGACATTTATCTCTCCCCCTTTAGCAACCGAAAATATTTTTACTTTCTAAATTACTTATGTTTGAACTGCTTGTCCTATGAATTTATTTATATCTATTTCTATATCATTTCATTAATCTTTATTTCATCCATATAGTAACCATAAAAATATTTATATATCTGATGTGCATCTGATGTTATAATATTTTGTCTATCCATTAGATACTCCTTGTTATCTCTGATCCCTAAAACTTGTTCTACTTGTTTAAATAAATATTTTCTCTTAGGAGTATTAGGCTTCATAGTATCCTTTAACTTTTCATATAACTCAAAGGATCTTTCTCTCGTAGTTTCATCTCTATGAAGTAACATAATAATGTGAAAGTATAATATCTCAAGCATTACAGATGAGCGTATTTTTGAAAGCATCTCAGGGCTGGTCGAAATAAAGTTGACATAACTTTCCACTACTGTAGGTAAGTTTTCTAGAAAACCAGCAAGGTATTCCACAATTATTGTATCTATAATACTCAGTGTAAATAAATCGCTATCTTTATTTTTATATTTTTGTTCTAATTCTTTCATAATATATTCTCTAAGATATGTATTTTCATCTCTAGCTTTTTCTGGCTGTGAGGATAAATATCCATAGCTATAAAATTGAATTTCACAAAAAAACCTAT